>CAJXOS010000136.1 GCA_913057725.1 uncultured Lewinella sp. | reverse complement strand
CAAACATGCTCTAATACCGATTATTGCTCCCAGGCAATTTCGATCATTTCGTAACCGATCGAATCATAGGTTTCCAATTCGATTCTGATAAAGGGAAAATAGTTATTCCAGCCGAAATAAGTCTCCGTGAGTTCAGCAAAGTACTCCCGTTCATTGGTGTACGCATAGGAAAGAGGGGCATGGATCACTTCCGTACCCGTGTCGTACGTAACATCTCGATAAAGGCCGTTAGCTCTGGCATTTTCGAATGCTTCCGTGATGAATTCATCGGATGAACCCAACACTTGATGATGGTAGGCATGGGCCAGCTCGTGCAAGATGATATAGGGATGATTCAACCTGGTGTTTTCTAGATACATTGTGAGGTTCGGGATTTCGACACTCCGATATTTCTCCTCAGTGTATCCATTGTTCTGCAACCACGTCAGGGAAGGATGATAAAGCGCGGTACGGTTTGAGGTATTCCAATCTACAAAAATGACCACCGACTGCAAAGCATCCATAATGGCGTCATTTAAGCTGAGGGTGGTGATCTCCTGTAAGTTCTCTTCCAGAAGGTCAATTGCCTCCTGGGTTCGTTCCTCATTGATCTCCAATGCTCGAATTTCTACCCTGACTTCAAACCCACTGAGGTCGTACACCCGATAATCATCATCTGATTCTTCTGGCACACAAGCACCAACTAGTGTTACCAAGAGAAAGATGAAAGATGTCCAAGCCTTGAGAGAAGTAAGTAGATTCATAGCATGGATGTTATTAGGCGATGGCAGAATACGCCGTTCTATTGATATAACCAACTGCTAATCATAAAGTTGGAGACATCTGATTGCTAAAACTTTACTCGTCTTATTTCTTTGACTCCCTCAATCTAAATAGTCTTCTACATCCTTAACCGCTATCACCAACTCATCCGTTTCCGCTAGGCAAGCTAACAGTTCCGTGGGAGCCGCTAAATCCTCTTGTGTATGCTGTTGGTAGAGGTCCACTACTTCGGTAAAGATTTGGCGGGCAACATCCACTCGCCCCAACTGATGGTGGCAATAACCGATCTGCTCCAGGAGCTTCACGTAGCGCCAAAACTGGAAAGACCGCAGCCCCTTTTTGTCGACCAATTCGTAATACTGCAATGCTTTATCCAACTCTTGCTGGTCCTGATAGCAGTGGGCGATATACAAGCAGGCCAGGAAGTTATTCGAATCAGCTTCATAAGCTTTAATGAACTTCTCCAGAGCCAATTGGGCCGTCTCAGCACTTTGATCAGAAAAGTAGTAAGTAAGTCCCCAGAGCTGGTAGTCGTTGGAGGAGAGTTCAGGCAATTGAAGGAGAAGAGAAAAAACAGTGTCCCTCAATTCCTGTTTCGCCACAGCCTCACCTTCGAGCGTAAACTGCTCGTAGGTCTGCAATAGACGGGTACGAATATCTTGGGGCATGTGTCCAGTTTATTTATAAAGGTAGGGTATCTGCTATCTTTCACGCAGATAGTTCTTCATGCGCTCCATTGCCACCTCTAAGTGAGCATAAGACACTGCGGTGAAGACAATGCGAAACAGACCTTTCTTCTGATGCATAAATCCGGTACCGGGAGTCAGCAAAACACCGGAGTTTCGATAGATATCGATCCAAAGTTGTTCTTCGCCTTTATCAGTATGATCTTTCAGGTACTTGGAAAAATCGGCCCAGATGAAGAAGCTCCCTTTACTCGGAATGTAGGGTAGGTCTAAGGCTTCCAAGGTTTGTACCATCAGCTGGTAGCTTTGGTTAAGGCGGGTCTTATTATTGACGACATACGACCCGATGAAATCCGTATTCTTCAGAAGTTCGCCAATAGCCCATTGCGTGATATTGGAGACCATGTGTGGCACATTCGCATTGGCATAGCCCGTCATGAAGGCCTCGTTCAAGGAGTGCACAACACCCACCCGCAGGCCCGACATGGCAAAGTCTTTAGAGAAGGCATACCAAAGGTGCAGGTAATCACTCTTGGCCTCGTGCATGATCTTGGCAAAGGAGCAGTAACTAGCAGCGTCGTCATCCGAATCAATCAAGGACAAACCATAGGTCTCATTGACCACCATATGCACCTGATGTTTGATGCACCATTCCGATAATTCCCGCAGTTGCGCCTCCGAATACCGGCAGCCCGTAGGGTTATCGGGCGAAGTGATGAGTAGTACCTTAAAGCATTTGGATTGGGCTTGCAAATCGGCCCAGGCCTTGTCCAGCAAGGCGGTAGTAACGGGTGCCCGGCCGCCAATCTCTTCCAGATCGTGATGCGTCTGTAAATCGTAGCGGTCCATGCCGCTCTTCAGGCCGAGGTCGTTGGTATACATCGGATAGGAAGGCGCTGGAATAACTACTACATCTCCAGGATTGGCGAGCACAAAAGAGCTCACCTCAATAATAGCCGACGCTCCTGCAGACAGTCCAATACTATCTGGAGAGATCGGGCAATGACAAAGCTGCTGCTCCATGAAGTTGGCGATCTCAGCGCGCACCTCTGGATGTCCCAGCAGATGCGTGTAGCTGAGTACCCATTCTGGAATATCATTTTGCCGAATCACCGCAGTAAGCTGCTCTTTGATGACCGCTGCCGACAAATGATTCTCGGCAACGTTCAGTGGAAAAGCACCCGTCGGGTTGGTATCGGGGCAGTAGACGTTCTGACTGGCCTCCATGAAGAGTTCGAAATCGATCCGTGCGGGATTGCTCGCCAGCGAATTACCTCGTGTAGACAGATTTGGGTATTCTAGCATCTTTGTTCGTCTCTGATCTTGTTATTGCACTAATGTAAGACCAAAGTACGCACTGCATTTTGCACTAGATTGATTTTGGTTGGTTAAAGTTGCTGACTAGGAAGTACTACTGCTATCATTCTATCCAACCCACTGATCTTCTCCATTCATCATACTCACGCTGCCGCTTAGCAAAATCCTGCGGCGAGCCCTCATTTTCTGCTTGCGCCCTTTGCCTCATGATCGCTGTCTGTTCTTCCAGTGTATTTAAGCCGAGTGCATCCCTTCTGTGATTGACCTTGTGTACGTCGTCGACAGGATTTGGGTTCAATTCGCCCTGCTCGTCCCAATCAAATTGAGTGCCGTACAATTGGGGCTTCCCTTCGAATACAGCTATGCGGTCGCTTAGATAAGCCAAGGCGATGGGGTTGGCCTCTTTGGCTGCAACCGCTTGTTCCAACAGCTCTGCAGATTTCTTCATAAAAGCCGGTTGTCCAATAGCGTGTTGAATGATCAACCAGGCGGCCTGGCTGGCTTCTTCTCCAACCTTGGCCACTGTTGGATATCCGATTTGATCCATGATCTGCTGGAGGGTACTGGCGTTGGCATTGTGCAAGGCTTCCATCTCTGGATGGTAGCCGGAGGAGAGTACTCCTTTTGCTATGAGGGCCGCTCTCAGTTGATCGTCCTTTATCTTAAGTTCAATGATATTCTTAGCGATTTGCTCCAAGTTCATTCTGCGCTTTTACAAATTATCCAAAGCTTAGAGCCTGTTTAAAATTCCCTCAATGGCTTTAAATCGGCTGATTTTGACTCATACTGCGTTAAATTTTTCGCCGAATCGCCCGCATTCGGCTGCAAAATTTGCCTTACCTGACCCAAAATCATCTCAATTGCAGCTCATCAGGAAAAATTTAAACAGGCTCTTAGGTACTGACCGTCTTTCTGAATACAGAACAAAATAATTAATACTTCTATATTGAACGCCAGCAAATATCTCTCCCTTAGGGCACTCAAAAACCGGCTGTTTAGAAATGAAGAAGGAAATCAAATTTGAAAGTGCATTTCCTAGTCCAGACTTGTCTTATTTTATCAAGGAGATCTTCTATCTGCACGTCGATAGTGATCATGAGCAGACCATGGTTGCTATTGATGATGGGTGCTATGATTTCATGTTCTACAAAGAGAAACACGCTACCCTCACCTATCAGCATACGCATTCGGTGAAGATCAACAATAGGTTTTTGACGGTCCATCAACTCAACCCGCCCTTGCATTATCGGTTTGGCAATTCCGTCTCCTACTTTGGTATTAAGGCGCAGCCCTGGTTGAATGGCTTCTTCTTTCCCGGGCACCTCGATAAGGGCGTCCTTGATCTGGAGCAAATCTATCAGGCGCAGCAGGAAGAAGTGCAGGCAGTCTTCGATAGTACCTCCTTTCAAGAGAAGATTCAAAGAGCAGAGGAATTCATTGCGAAGATCAAGCCAGCGTACAGCGAAAACATGGACCTGACGAAACAGCTGTGCGAAGAGATTTATGCGAAGCAGGGCATGGTGACCGTGTACGAACTAGCAGATAAATTTGGGCACAACCGGCAATTGCTCAATAAGATCTTCAAGGCGCATGTGAATTATACACTCAAGCAATTCATCATTACTGTAAGGATCATGAGCTTGGCAAAATTCAAGATCAACACCCCGCATTACTCCTTGACGGAAGTGGCGCATGAATTTGGTTATTTCGATCAAGCCCACTTCAATTATGACTTCAAAAGGATAAGTGGTATTGCCCCCAAGGCCTTCTTCAATAACCTCCCTCCCTTCTTCCACCGGCACAGAAATTTGTAGGCGCCACCATTTTTACAATTATCCTAGATGGATGCGAAATAGCTTTGTCTCATAACTCCTATCGTATGAGAAATATATCTGTGTTGTCCGTTCTTATTTCGCTCTTCGTATTCGGTTGTGTCAACAGCAAGCGGTTTTCAAATACCACGCTGGTAGAATCGACCAAGCTCAAACATCAAAAGTATACCGGCCAGTGCTGGAGCTTTGCCTCTACCTCCCTTTTGGAAGCAGAAGCCATGCGATTAGGCCACGATGTGCCGGAATTATCCGCCTTCTTTTTTGTCTACCACACGTACATGGATAATGCCAAAGACTATCTGGAGCGCGGGGGTGGTTCTCACCTGAATACGGGTGATCTCACTTTCTCGGTACTTGATGTTTTTGAAAGGCACGGAGCAGTCCCAGAATCCGTGTACAACGGTGAGCTCAGCGATGTGGTAACCAGAAGGCAAATGATGAATCGATGGGAGGATGAGGACGAGATGATTGCCTTAATCAAGGTAACCTTAGACTCTCTCATCGATGCGGGTGCAGCGATCGATCCCTCTTTAGCCAGGATCGAGGATATCCTGATCAGTTACATTGGTACGATACCAGAAGAGTTCAGCCACGAGGGCCAAACCGTAACGGCCCAAACCTTTGCCGAAACCTTCCTACCGCTAGACGCTGATGAGTACGTAGAATTAACATCCTACAGCCATCATCCCTTCCACGAAAAAATCGTCCTGGAAATACCCGAAAACTGGCGGTTTAAGAGCTACCTCAATCTCCCCATAGAAGACTTCATGGGTACAATTGACCATGCCCTGGACAATGGTTTCACCCTAGCCTGGGATGGCGACATTGGCAACAGTGGCGGCTTCAAAGACAATGGTTACGTACGGGTAAAAGGCGAATACGAAGATGAAGGCCAAATAAACCAAGCACAACGCCAAAGTGCCTACGAACGCAAAACCACCACGGACGATCACAACATGCACCTGGTAGGCAAAACCTACGATCGAGATGGACAGAAGTTTTACATCCTAAAGAATACCTGGGGCGAAAACAGAAGTATGGAGGGGAAGTATTACCTATCGGAGAATTACTTCCGTTTACGGACGATTTCGGTGACGGTGCATGAGGATGGGATACCAGGGGGTGCCCTTGGTAGGAATTAACCCTTGACTGCTAAAACAGAAAAGACTGTTTCACCCTATTCGCCAATTCCCATATGACCGCGCATCATATTTTTACAAATCTTATACTTTATATCTGGTATTTTGTGGCTGATTACTGCAGCGCCTAAGTGTAGCGTTAGTATTTGTCACAAAACACCAGATAGTGCGATCGCATATACGGTATGGTTTCATGTTGGTAGTGGCTGGCTTATTCGCCCAGCTGCTGTTGGCGCAGGCATTGATCAAGCCTACCTTATTGACCCAACGTGATGGATTATCACAAGGCTATGTATCGGCATTGCTACAAGACCAGGAAGGCTTTTTATGGGTAGGAACCAAAAACGGACTCGACGTATACAATGGAAATACCTTTGAACACTACATTAGCACCAACGAAGGGTCTGAATGCCTGGCAGGAGAATGGATCGCCGATTTACTGGAGATAAAAGACTACCTCTTCGTTACCACCAATAGTAATACCCTTTTCTTAATTCACAAACCTAGCTGGCACTGTACTGCGATTTCTCTGGCCCCTTTTTTAGCGCATCCTGAATCAGACGCACTCACCCATATGTGGTACGATGGAAGCAAGCATATTTGGTTGAACACCTTTAAAAATCTACGACTCTTACGCATCACCGTACCCGAAGAATGGCCCGATCTAACGGCTACAGAAAGTGATTGGTTAGCGGAATTGGAAGTCAGGTCAGTCTTAGAGCATGGTTATTGGTTAACCCGTATTGACGAACAACATCTATTGGTTGGCCATGCCGATAATTACAAGCTTTTCAATACCGATGAACTAACACTTTCTCCTTTGGCTAAGGATTCACCTTGGCAGGATTTGGGGAGCGAAGTAACCCTTCTTTACCAGGCTGACTTGATAAAAGACAAATATCGCATTATCCTAGAAACGCCGGAAGGGTGGAAAACATTCCAAACAGAATTTCCGATTCAATATGCTTTCTATCTCCCCACTAGTCAGCAAATATGGATTCAGAAGGGTGAAACCTATGACCTATTTCGCTTTTCCTTGGCAGATGCGGAAGACAAAGCAATACTGAGACCGAGTGACGCTGAAATAAAGCTAGACCTAGCTGGGAAAGGAATCATCAAGGCCATAGTGGATCAATGGGGAGTACTTTGGTTGGGTACGAATGGGTATGGCTTGCAGAAGGTAAGCCCTCGACGATTAGCAATTGAGTCCTACTTGCCAGGCACCACTATTTATGATTATCCTTACCCATTTGCTGGTGGGGAAGTTCTCATTAATCTACTACAAAACCGTCTGTTTTATATACCAGGCAGAACGGCAAAAATGCAAGAAATAGTAGACTTTCTATCTCCAATACCCAAGGGGCCCTTGTTTAAAATCCAGTATCAGGCCTCAGACCAATTTTGGATATTGAAATGGGATACAAGTATTGATGCACAAACCAACGGAATCCGACCTACCGCTCTAGACCTCTACTTGACAAAAAGGGGTAAGCCAGCATTGCTAAAAAGCTATAAGATTCTCGATCCTTCGAAGGCTATACGCTATGCCATGGCATTAGATCAGTACGAAGAACAATTGCTAATTATCCTATCTAATCAATGGATCATTAGGAATATAAATACGGGAGAAGAGCAGGAGTATTTTTGCCCATTCCCATTCGCCATCACGCATCGCTCGCAGTTTTATAATTTAACCCAGACTGGTGATGGTCACTGGTGGCTCGGAACCAATACCGGGCTGATCAGGGCTTGGATGGAGAATAATGAGTTACAATTTAAACTATATACTCAGGAGAATAGTGATTTAACAAACAATGATTGTGCTTCTTTGCTGGTAGACCCAAACAATGACAATCTCTTGTGGATAGGTACAAAAGGAGGAGGTTTATACCAGTTCGATATCCAAAGTGAGCAATGGAAAACCATTGATAATTTACCAGATCAAGTTATCTACGGGGTCCTGGCTGATTCGGTATCCAACCTTTGGATGAGTTCCAATAAGGGGATATTTTGCTATGAGCCTGGTACAGAACAGCTAAGGAGTTTCAGCTGGGAAGATGGCTTGCAGGATAATGAATTCAATACCTTTGCTTATGGTCAGGCTCCTGATGGCAAAATGTATTTTGGGGGCATTAATGGGTTGAATGCATTTTATCCCAGCCAGCTTGCTGTGAGTACGCATGAGCCACAGGCACGTATTGTTTCCCTAAGCGTTAATAATCAGAAGATCGTACCAGGTGATAGTAGCCATATTCTGACGCAAAAAATTGCTTTCACCGACAAAATTATCTTATCCCACGACCAAAGTAACTTGAATTTTGGCTTTGCGGCCTTGGATTTTACAGCACCGAAAAGAACGCGTTACCGATATTATATCGAAGGTATCGAGCAAGTATGGGAACACGAAACTACCGACCCAAGAGCCACTTATCTCAACCTCCCGCCAGGCAAACATACACTGTGGCTTTCTGTCACTAATCCCGATGGTATCTGGAGTAGCCATACCGATATGCTCCAAATTGTCATTCTATCGCCTTGGTACCAAAGATGGTGGGCCTATGTTTTTTATGGTCTGTTTTTTCTTTTGCTTATTCGTTGGTATTTGAGTAACCAAAGGCGACGTTTGGCCCTGCAGCATTCGGTAGCCATGGAACAACAAGAAGCGGATCGATTGCGCGAAGCCGAAATATTCCGAACCCAACTCTACACGAATATTACCCATGAATTGCGTACCCCTTTGACCGTTATGCTCGGCACTGCCGAACAACTACAGTCCAGTACCGCCGCAGAGCAAACCCATAAGCTGGGGCTACTACAGCGCAGCGGCAAAAACCTTCTGCACCTTGTCAATCAGCTCTTGGATGTGGCCAAAGCTAAATACAATCCGCTATCGGTTAATATGGTCCATGGAGATATAGTGGGCTATGTGCACCTGGTACTAGAGAGCTTTCAAACCATCGCCACCCAGCAGAACATCCAACTGGAGATATATAGTCCGAATGAGGCCATCTACATGGACTACGATTCCGAGAAAATACAATACATCCTTACGAATCTGATCGGTAATGCACTAAAATTCACCCCGGATAGTGGCAAAGTCACCGTGACGATCACCAGAAGGGAATCAGCAACACTCGAACTCACCGTTACGGATACCGGAAAGGGGATTCCTACGGCAGCTCTGCCTTTCATCTTTGATCGTTTTTACCAAACAGAGCACCATCCCTCCCTGAGTGGTAGTGGTATTGGATTGGCGTTCACCAAAGAACTGGTAGACCTGCTATCCGGAACTATTGAAGTAAATAGCGAGATCAACAAAGGAACTTCCTTTATTGTACGACTACCTATTGTTTCGCAGGAGACCGTCGCTCAGGAACCGGCAAAAATCGAGGCAGCTTCCAAGGCAGTAGAGGAAGAGAATTTGCTGCAAGAGGATTCTACCAAAGATCGTATCCTGATCATTGAGGACAACGAGGATGTAGTCGCCTTTCTGAAGACGTGCTTTCCCGAACAATACGCCATTACTTTTGCCTTTGATGCCGAAGCAGGTATCCAATTGGCTACCGAATACATACCGGACCTGATCATATCCGACGTCATGATGCCTGGCAGATCTGGTTTTGAACTGTGTGCGCAGTTGAAAACTGATGAACGCACGAGTCATATCCCGATCATCCTACTGACCGCTAAGGCGGATTTAACATCACGGCTGACAGGCTTTGAACAGGGAGCCAACGCCTACGTGACCAAACCTTTCAACCAAGCCGAATTATTGCTGCAAGTAAATAATCTGCTACAGCTACGCCAGCAGTGGCAATTGCGGTACCAATCCTTAGAAACGCTTTCTCCGTCGGCCAGTGATCCGGCGACGGCGCAAGAGGACGGTTTCATTTTGAAGGTCAAAGAAATTGTCGAAGAGCACCTCAGTGACGAAGCCTTTGATGTTCCTACCCTTTGTCGTGAGGTTGGCGTTAGTCGGACGCAGCTCCACCACAAGTTAAAAGCACTAACTGGTAGATCTACTTCGCATTTTGTACGGCTATTGCGCCTCAATCATGCTAAAGCGCTTTTGCGCGCTTCAGATCAAACCATCAGTGAAGTGGCCTACACGGTAGGTTTTTCGAGTCGAGCCTATTTTTCTCGTGCTTTCTCTGCTGAATTCGGCATCTCGCCCAAGGTATTTCGCGAAGACAGATAGGCACTATTCAACTGAAAAACAAACACTTATAACTCCGGAACAATAGTGTACGCTTTCGGAACAATAGTGCACGCCTTTAGCAATAGCCCCCACGAAATTTGTAGCCTAAATTATCAATAATGCGGCTACAGATTAATTTCTTACTACTGATCTTTTTTGCTACCGGCAGTTACTACTCCTTACTATATGGGCAAACGACACTCAACTGCGATGATTTTATTCTTACCCAGCAACTCGCCCCGGAGGAATACGTTATTGGACCAGATGTAACACAGATTACATTTTACTTACGAGGAGGAGACGGGGGTGATGCCCGCTTGAGTGGCACTTTCTGTGATACACGGGTGCGTGGTGGTAGTGGTTCGCAAATTCAAATGACTTTTCCAGTAACGGACGACATGACCCAAGCCAACAGCTTAAAAACAGGCGGAATCATCCGCCTTTATGTGGGGCAACCCGGGCAAAATGAAGAGCGAGGGTGCACTCCTTCTCCTGTAGGAGTATTCGGTGGCGGTGGTGGTGCAAGTGCTGTCTTATACCGAGATGACTTAGTGAATGAAGGCTATTGGCTGATTCTTGGCATTGCCGGTGGTGGTGGTGGCGGTTCAAGGCCGGCAGCTAACATTTTCCGTACCGGACAAGGCGGCCAGACTGGTATAAACGGAGGAAATTCTGGCCAGAGTAGCGGTGGTGCGAATGGTGGTTGCGGAGGATCAACGAACAATGCTCATCCTGGTGGTGGGGTCTCTTGTAATAATTCCAATGCAACCGCAGAAGGCCGAAATATCATTGGTAATTTGACGGGTTCTATCACCTTTGGTGATCTTGAGGTCACGCTTGATACGCAGGTTCCAGTTACGTCTACCGGAGGGGTAAAGAATAACCATGCCAATGGTGGTAATGGTTTTGTGGGAGGTAGTGTGGGACAAACAGCCGGCGGTGGTGCTGGTGGTGCCTCCGGTGGCGCCTCGGGCAATACCTATGGTGGTGGTGGCGGAGGCAGTTACGTTACCATATTGCGAAATGTATATGATACCGATATAGAAGGTGGTTCCAATGGCCAAGGCAGTATCCATTATGCGGCTATTAGTACGGAGGTTCCAACTTCCAATGCTGTTTGTCCGAGTAGTGTAGTCCTCAATCTAGATGAAGACGGACAAGCAGTAATAGATACCGAACTTCTGTTTGAGGCCCCCTCCTCGATCCCCTGCAATGCCACTACTACTTTGACCTACGTTGATAACAATTTCCCTTTACCTATTGACATGGAACTATTAAACTATACCCTCAACTGCCCGGAAACGCCTGGTCAGGTAGGTGATTTGTTTTATTCTATTTACGCAGAAGATGGGACGATTGCTTCACAATGTAGCACGCCTTTGAGTCTATTTGATAATATTGCCCCGGTGGCTAGCTGCCAAAACATCACACGCTCGCTCAACGAAGATGGTATGCTCTCGCTTACACCGGCTGACATTAATAATGGATCTACAGACAACTGTACCCTTACCAACCTTCAACTATCAAGAAATACCTTTGACTGTACAGATATTGGGAATCATACGGTGACGTTTACGATTTTTGACGCCGCAGGAAATACGGATCAATGTACTGCTACAGTGACGGTCAGAGATCAAACCCCTCCCGTTGCAAGATGCAATCAGACTCCCGTTGATTTCGTGCTCGATCCCAATGTTGATGTGACTATGGTAGATCCAGCAATAGTAGATGGTGGGTCTACCGACAATTGTGATAGTGGCAACTTAATATTCTTTGGCCCCTCTATTGGGTTCTCCTGTGCCGATGTTGGAACGTCGTCCGAAATCTACATGCAAGTAAGGGATCAGTCGGGAAATAACAGCCAACTGTGCGTAGGCTACATCAATATCGTGGATGGAACGCCACCCGTTGCAAGGTGCCAAACGAATCCTCCATTCATTGAGTTAAATTTGAATGACGAACAAACTATTAGCCCCATTATCCTCAATAACGGATCAAGCGATGCCTGTTCTGGTACAGCCTTGCAGTTTAGTGCTTCACAAACCTACTTTGATTGTACTGATATCGGATTCAATAATCTGACGTTGGAGGTACAAGATGAAGCTGGCAACACAGCCACCTGCACCGCTAATTTGTTAGTATTGCCTTCACAAGCTCCTATACTTAACTGTTCTGATCTGGATGTCATATTGGACCTGGATGGTACAGCTACAATTAGTCCTTCCGATGTGATCCTGTCAGATAGCGTAGCTTGTTTCCCCTTAGTCACAAGTTCTCTTTCGCAATATGACTTCAACACCTCGCATATTGGCACTAATACAGTTTCGGCTTTGGCTCAAAACGCTCCAGGATTTATCTACTCTTGTGAGGTGACTGTCAACATCATCGCCAACCCCCTCCCAGTAGAGTGGTTGAGTTTCAGCGGGCAGATCATCCGCCCCAAAGAGGTACAGATTGAATGGTCGACCAGTAGTGAGACGGACAACCACTATTTTGATCTTCAGCACAGCTCAGACGGACGAACGTTCACCACTATTGGCCGGGTATACAGTAGTGCATCCACCTCAACGACCACCAATGCTTACGAGTATGTACACGATCGCCCTCTGAATGGCTGGAATTATTACCGCCTTCAGCAGGTAGATTATTCCGGTAGCAGCAGCTACTCCAATACCATCTCCGTAAAAATAGAAGCGGAGGATGCGCCGGGCATAAGCATTACGCCCAACCCCAGCCGAGACCAAGCCCAATTGTCCTTTGCCCCCTTCTCCACGACCAGTGAACTGATGGTACACAACAGCAATGGGCAAGTCGTAGGTCAGTATGCCATACCTCCAGGAGAGTCCAGCATGTACCTGGATACGAGCATTTTGCCCGCGGGGGTGTATTTCCTCTCTTTACAACAAGGGGCTCAAAGATCGATCCAGCGCCTCGTGAAGATCGATTGATAGAAGGTTCATACAATGGTTGATACAGGAGCAGTTGTGATCTTATCGCAACTGCTTCTCTCATTGCGGCCGATGGGCGAGTTGCTCAGGTGAAAACGATCACGACCTAAACATCTTGCTCAAATTTGATCGGTAGGTTTTTCCTACCGGAATGATATGCTCACCGATGAAGATTCGGTTACCTTCAATTTCATTGATGTGCCTTTTGGCGATGATGAAGGACTTGTGTACCTGGAAGAATTCCTGCGCTGGAAGGAGGCTCAGGATATCAGAGATCTTCTCGCGGACTTGCACTTCATTGGACCTCGTCACTACTTTCACGTAGTTGCCTAAGGCTTCGATGAATAGGATATGATCACGCTTTACTTGAATGAGTTTCTTGTTGGAGCGCAAGAACAGGCCGTCTTCGCTCTTGCTGCTATTGGCGGTTGGAGCTTCCGTTTTGACGGTATCCAACTTATTGATTGCTTTCATGAAGCGCTCAAAGCTGAAGGGCTTCAAGAGGTAGTCTACAATGTTGAGCTCATACCCTTCTAAGGCGTGCTCTTGATAGGCCGTGGTGACGATCACACTGGGCGGGTTCTGCAAGACCCTCAGAAACTCAAAGCCTTTTAGTTTCGGCATGTTCAAATCTAGAAAGACCAGGTCGACCTCATTATGCCGTAGGCACTCCATGGCTTCGATGGCATCATAGCAATGCTGCACCAGCCGGAAATGCGGCAAGGCATCACAATAGCCTTTGATAATGTCGTGGGCGATGTGCTCGTCGTCAACAATGATATACCTTTTCATAGTTGGAGTGCTAGTTTGGCTTCATAAACATCATCCTTTATGGCAGTACGGAAGGTGTGATTGTGCGTATAGGCTAATTCCAGTCGGCGTCTGAGGTTCGTTAGGCCAATACCGCTTTCGCTTTCCTCTTCCAGGTCAAAGTTATTGCTTACGCGAAAGGTCAGCTCGTTATTCTGAGACACCAGCGAGATCTGGACGAAGGCGTTGTTTCTCAATACTTCTACGCCATGCTTAAAGGCGTTCTCCACCAGGATAATAAAGAGCAAGGGGATAATCCTGACATTTTCATCCGCTACATCGACCTCAAACTTGATGTCGATTTCTTTGTGGTAGCGCATCTCGTGGAGTGCGATGTAGTTGCGGATGAAGTCGATTTCTTGCTGCAAAGTAACGCGTTCCTTCTGCCCTTCATACACGCTATAGCGCATCATGTCGGACAGCTTTAGGATCAGCTTTTTGGCTTGCTCGCTGTCTTTGTCCACGAGGCCGTAGAGGTTGTTCAGCATGTTGAAGAAGAAATGCGGATTCACCTGCGACTGTAAGTTGAGCAACTCCGTCTTGGCTTTCTCACTCTTCAGGTTGATCAACAGGCGGATATTGACAAAAAGCCACTGAAAAACGGCAATGATGACCAGGATGAAGTAGATGAATAAGAACTCTACGAAGCCCTCAATCTTCCCCAACTCATCATTGAGCAATACGACCAGCACACCTACCACCGCCAAGGTTAGCCGGAACAGCTGCAGTGCTGAAAATTGTCTCTTCCCGATACGAAAGCTTCTATTCATACCTCAATATTACCCAATTCGCAGGCCGCAGGCAACTAAGTTGACAAACGCCCTTCGTAACGGAATAAAGGTACCCGCTTCTGTGATGAACCGCCTTGTCACCGCTCACCGTATTTACACCCCACTAAGCGTCCAGTACATCCCACTTACTTGCCACCGCTACACCTCGATGATAGGTTTGCAGCCAATCAATTATCGAGGAATCTTATGAAGCTCACGATCACGGATTTAAGCAAGACGTATGATAACGGTGTACAAGCCCTGCAGAATGTCTCTTTAGAAATCTCCAAAGGCATGTTCGGGCTACTAGGCCCCAACGGAGCTGGCAAATCTACCCTGATGCGCACCATTGCCACCCTCCAGGATGCCGATGGCGGCAGCATCTTCTTGGACGACCTAGATGTACAAGCGCAGAAGCATCCGGTGCGGAAAGTGCTGGGTTATCTGCCGCAGCAGTTTGGTGTTTATCCGAAGATGACGGCAGAATTCCTACTCCATCACTTTGCGGTGCTGAAGGGCATCACCAATAAAAGCGACCGTAAGGAGATCGTGAATGCACTGCTTCACAAAACCAATCTGTATGAGGTGCGGAAGCGAAAGCTGGGCGGTTTTTCCGGAGGAATGAAACAACGTTTCGGCATCGCCCAAGCCTTACTGAACAGCCCTACCCTACTGATCATTGATGAACCTACCGCCGGCTTAGACCCCAAGGAGCGCAATCGCTTCTACAACCTGCTGGGTGAAATAGCCGAGGATGCCATCGTGATTCTATCTACCCACATTGTCGACGATATCAAAGAGCTCTGTACCCAGATGGCCATCATCAACAAAGGCAAGGTGGTGCTGCAAGGAAACCCGCTGCAACTGATCGAACAGCTGAATGGAAAGGTGTATCAGAAATCGATCCAACGGACCGAAGTAGCTGCGTACAAGAAGGCCTACCAGGTCGTCAATGACAAGCTCTTCCTGGGTAAGCCGATCATCCAAATCATAAGTGAGGAAAACCCAGGAAACGGCTTTACCGCGGTAGAAGCCACTTTGGAAGAGGTCTATTTTTCACAAATCAACAACTAAGCACCATGTGGTACGAAATATTCAAATTTGAACTGGGGTATAGAATCCGACGCCCGGAGGCCTATGTGTTCTTTGCCTTTCTCTTCCTATTCTCTATTATGGGGGTGGACTTCATCTTTCAAGGCGTAGAAATTGGGCTCATGAAAAAGAACGCCCCCATGGTGATTGCCAAAACCATGGGTGCCATTACCGGCCTGTGTATGGTCATGGTATCGATGGTCATGGGGGTGCCGGTCTTGCGCGATTATCAGTACAATACAGAAGCCCTGTTGTTTGTAAATCCCATCACCAAGCGGGATTATTTGCTGGGGCGCTTCTTAGGCTCCTTTACCGTTTTATTGCTCATCTTCAGTGGCTTACCCTTGGGCATGATGCTGGGCTCCCAAATGTCGTGGCACCCGGAGGAGGACATGCTGGCCTTTAATGTCCTATCCTATCTGCAAACGTTCGGCGTAGTGGTTTTGCCGACCTTACTTTTTGGCGCTGCCGTATTCTTTGTTACCGGCATGCTGAGTAAAAAGCTCCTGGTGGTCTATACGCAAGGGGTGGTCTTGTTTGTGATCTTTCTATTGACCAAAGCCATCACCAATGAATACTTACAAGGGCTATTGGATCCCTTTTCCTTGACGACCTTGACGCAGTTCGCTAAAGGATTTACGCCTGTGGAGCTTAATAACGTGCCTATTAGTCTGACGGGGATTCTCCTGCACAGCACACTCTTCTGGCTAGCGCTTGGAAGCCTGATTTTCGTGTACGGCTATCGGCGGTTTTCCTTTAGCGCCTTAGCGAGCCAACCTGCAGGAAAGACGAAGATCGACCTAAGCGTAGCGGAAACAGCGCCGCTCGCAGATCTAAAGATCCCAGTAGCTCTGGTACAAGACAGCTTCCAGGCGCAATGCATTCAGCTGTTGGAGCTGAGTAAGTACTATACCTTATCGCTGTTGAAGGAAACCTCCTTTTGGGCCATTGCCATCTGCGGAATCATCATCATCTTGATCAACTCGGTGAATCTGGGCACTGTATTTGGCGTAGATAGCTATCCTAAAACCTACTTTATCATTGCCGAACTGCAAGAGATGTCGATGTTCTTTTTCATCATCATTCTGCTGTTCTATTCTGGCGAACTGGTCTGGAAAGAACGCGACATCCAGCAATATGTACTGAACGATGCTACCCCCATCCATGATCTGACCAGCCTGGCGAGTAAGTTCATCGCGCTGGTGAATATCTATATCGTATTGATGCTGACCTTGATGCTCTCGGGCATCGCCTTTCAGCTTTACAGTGGGTATTATGATTTTCAACTCGGTCTCTATTGCTCCGGCTTTTTTGTGGAGATCCTTCCGTATTTGATGCTCTACACCTTGGCGGCCTTCTTCTTCCAGGTAGTGAGCAAGAACAAGTTTATTGGCATCTTTTTGACCTTGGTCTTCTTCATCGTCAATATTGCTACGGAGTTCTTGGGCTTTAATCACAGCCTCTACAAGTTTGGCGGCAAGCCGCTGGGCGTGTACTCTGAGATGAATGGCTATGGGCATTTCTTAGCCCCCTACCTGTGGATCAAATCCTACTGGATGGTGTTTGGGCTACTGCTTTTGGTGTTGAGTGCGGTATTGATTCACCGAGGAACAGCCACTACCCTATGGAGGCGGATAAAGGGTATGCGGCATAGAATCACCCCACCGCTACGGTACACCGTGGTATCCTTGCTCTCACTCTTCTTGCTACTCGGAAGCTATATCTTCTACAACACCAACATCCTCAACACCTACTGGACCAATGCCCAGGAGCAAGTCTTTAGGGTGCGCTATGAACAGGAACTGAAGCCATTGGAATACTTCCCGCAGCCAAAGATCACAGCCGTGCAACTTGATCTGGAGTTGTATCCGGAAGAGCGGAGTTATATCCTGGAAGGAACCTATACCTTAACCAATACCACCGACAGCCCCATTCAAGAAGTGCATATTCAGAAGCGCATCGCTTCTCATCTCGAGCTCACCGATGTGGTATTTGAAGGCGGAGCCACCGTGGACCATCGATACGCGGAGTTTGACTACACCATTTACCAACTCCTGCAACCCTTGGAAGTGGGCGATTTTATCCGCATGGACTTCAAGCAGACCTACTATCCCAAGGGCTTTGAAGAGGATAATAGCGATGTGCAGCTGGTGTACAATGGCACCTTCTTCAACAATACCCTATTCCCCAGCTTGGGCTACAACAACAAGTACGAGCTGCAGGATGAGGATGAACGCGCTGTATATGACCTACCGGAAAGAGCAGACAAAGCCAAAATCGACAACCCCAACGAACTGGTCAATGCCCGATCGGGCGGCGACTCCGATGGCCTGACGCTCGACATCAGCATCGGCACCAGCAAAGAGCAGACGGCCGTCACCTCCGGGCAACTCATCAAGCAATGGACGGACCAGGACCGCAACTACTTTCATTACCAAACAGCGGGCCCTATTATCAACTTCTACTCCATTGTCTCTGCGGAGTACGAAGTACAAAGAGACCGCTGGGCGTTTGATGACAGCACAACCGAAGAAGTAGAGCTAGCCATCTACTACCACGAAGGCCACGAGTATAATATCGATAGAATGATGGAGGGCATGAAGGCCTCTTTGAGCTACTACAGCGAGCATTTCAGCCCCTACCAATATCAGCAGCTGAGCATTATGGAGTTTCCTCGTTATGCCTCCTTTGCCCAGTCCTTCCCCGCCGCTATTCCCTTCTCAGAGTCCTTAGGCTTCGTCCTGGATATCGATGATGAAACCGATGTAGACATGGCCTTCTTTGTGACGGCCCACGAAGTGGCACACCAATGGTTTGGCATGCAAGTAGAAGGTGCTAATGTACAAGGCCGAAATTTCATCTTGGAAACCTTGTCGCAATACGGAGCTTTGATGGTTTTGAAGTCCGCCTACCCGCAAGAGAAAGTCGATCAGTTCTTAGAGCTGCAAAAGGATATCTACGAGAAAGAGCGCCGGAAAGCCACCTCCGAACCTTCTTTGGCCCTGGTGGAGAACGAGGACTTTGTGCACTACAATAAGGGAGCGATCAACATGTATCGGTTACAGCAACTGATTGGCGAAGAGCGCGTCAACCGTGCCTTGCAGCGCTTCATCACCGATTGGAGGAATTATCAGGGAGAGATTAAATCTACTACTCGACGTTACCCTACTTCTAATGATCTACTGGAGTACTTCCGGGCGGAGACGCCGGAGGATTTGCAGGGGGTGGTTTTTGAGTTGTTTGAGGGGTGATGGGGGTGGGGGGGTGGTTAGATGATAAACACTACTCTGGTTAGTGCGATCGGTCAAGGCGCGAGGTTGGTCGCACTAGCTAAGTTAGCGGCTGCACTAGTCTATTTTATCCATCCGCTTCATAACATTGCTCATGGTCAAATAAGGATGTGGAGTATACCCTCTTATACTAGGAACTGTCATGATGTACTTAGTTACTTATTTTCACATTCGTCTTATTATTAAAGTGGTTAGAGATCCGGTTAATTAAAGAGTCTATGTTTTCGCTTCTGTACAACTCTTTTAATAGTCCGTGGCGATTTAAGCAGCCATCC
>CAJXOS010000135.1 GCA_913057725.1 uncultured Lewinella sp. | reverse complement strand
GACGTACGAGAGGCTGATATTCTCTGGGAAAAACGAGTATGGCGAGTTATTGATACTCGAGAGAAGATCAACCTTACTTTCCGGCATCCGGAGTTATCGCTTTTTAATGTCATCGCGGAAGGGTTGGCAGCTGGTCAGCTGCAAGCGTATAGTCCTGAAGATGATCGGTTTTCGGAACAAATGACGAATGATGAGATTTGGGATAAATTAAATCGTCAGGATTCCGTCTGGGTGGCAGATCCGATAACAGGCGAGTACTCCTTACAAGTGGTAACAGATACCTTTGATCCGGATCGTATCAAGCGCTGGCGCATTCAAGAAGTATGGTACCAAGATAGTCGCTACAGCCAGATGCAGGTGCGCATTATTGGCATTGCCCCGCTCATGGAGACCGATGTATCAGATGAGGTGGGTAGCGTGAGTTTTGAGACGCCCATGTTCTGGATCAATTACAATGATGCACGCTCTTGGTTAGCTCAAAAACCGGTAGCGCTTGAAGGCAATGATTACAGTCGAATGTCATGGGAAGACCTGTTTGCTATGCGTCGATTCCACTCTTACATCTATCAGGAAAGTGACATGCGTGGCCGACGATTATCCGACTACCTGGCTGGCCCTGACCTTCTGTTAGAAAGCAAAAAGATAGATCAGAAAATTCAGAATCGGGAAATGGATATGTGGAGTCAATAGGAGTTCCGAAGTATTAAAGAAAACACCGCTGTAAGGTCTTGTACTTTACAGCGGTGTTTAGTTTGGAGTAGTTACTCTCTACCAAGTACTTTCCGAGTGATCCGCTGTAAATACATGCTCGAATCACGAAGGCTTTCCGGATCGGGATAGACGGTTTGGTTAGTGGAATTTTCCTGATAATGGAAACGCTGGAGAAAAGGATCATAATTGGTTTGTACTAATGGGTATCGGCTACTTTTCACGAAGTAAATCTCACTTACGACATAACTTCCAATCCCCATTTGCCACAGCTCCTCTCCAGTGGTTAGATCCATTAAACAATGGTAAACACCATCCTTTATATAAGCCAGATAGCTCGCCCCTACGGGAGCCCGAAGGCCGTAGTATTCACCTTCAAAGGGTATTGACCATCGTACCTGGCCTGTGACCGTAGAAACCCTCTTCAGTGAATCCGTCAAGGACATTTCTTTCGACCAATGTAAGACATCCGTAGGATGATCGATTAGAATCAGGTAATCATCAGCTTGGTACAGCAATTCTCCTGATTCAATGGACCAAATGGTAGCTTTATTACCCCGGGAGCTATCCGAGTAAGCACAAAGCTGCAGCCACTTACCATCTGGGCTGATCTGAATACCTGAGATCGAGGCACCTTCCTTGTAAAACTGTTCTAAATCAAAGTTCACCTCTTCCCCATCTATAGGTACCACCATTAGCGTAGAGAGGTTATAGCCAGCTAGTACAAAGAATGTTCCCGTCGGAGAAAACCTAAGATGTCTTGCGGAAAACGAATACTGCTCATCCATGAGCACTTGGCCATTAATCAGGTCGACTACTATAACTCGTTTTGTGCCAGAATGATAAAAGAGTACTCGATCCTCCTCATAGGTATAGATGGTTTTCCACTCTAGAGGCCTGCGCCCCAAAAACGGCACATCCATTACTTTCCTACCATCTCGCCAGGAAACAATACCGGCATTTGTTATTCGATATTTCCAACGCGGCGAAAACTCCCATTTACGATATCGCTTTGGGCGTGGCATCGGCACATAATCTGGTCTAACAACATCGGATGTATCAAATTCGACCCGAGGCGCTATCGCTACCCGATCAGTCCCTTTGTATTTCTTTATAGAATCTTGTGCATTCATCGGCGCCAAGTTCATGAGGTCAAAGTCAGGCAACGCAAGTCCTTTTTCCCTAACCATCAGATTGGGGCCTATACGGTTAGAACTAGACCAGTCAGTGTTTACTAACATCCCCCATCGGAGGGTATCTACTGTACCTTTGGCATCATTAAAGAACTTTAGAAACCTTCCATCCCGTAAAACATCAATTGGACGGTGAGCCGGATCAAATAAGGCAAGTCTATCCGGGTAAACTAAGGTATCCAGTACTTGGAGCGATTCTTGATCAAGTACGATTTTTGCGTAAGGCTCCGAGTCATAGTAGGGCCTTTTATCGTAATAGCTGATATAGGTAGAATCAATGACCATTGGACTTTCAGGCAACCTACTAACGGCGGCATCCTCAAACAGGACAGCCAGTTCATTATTGTAATCGTAAACCTTGAAAATATTATCGTATCCTTCAGAGCTTGTCACACATAAGTACCGTCCGTTCGAACTCAACTTGATAAACAAGTCTTCTCCCCTTACATTTTCGCTTAGCTGCGTACGCTTTATCACAACGGACTCCTGCCCACGGACTTCGGCAATAAATGCTTCGCGATCTGGAGGTCGAGCTACGCCGCCAAACCTGCGACCATCATTACTGATCGCCACTGTCCTTAATCGTGGTAGTGTTAGGGTATCTGCGAAGACTGCCGCACGCTTCTCCAAATCGATTACCTGCGTAAATCCGTTATTATCACAAGCAAGCAAATAGCGTTCATTGGAACTGAAAGCAACACTAGCGAGATTACGAGATGGTGTCTGAAAGAGTATATCTTCCGGATCGTCCATTGCGAATACGGAGGCTTTATAGGAACCGGTCTGAATGGCATGCTTCAAGTTTTCAGAAGCATAAGAGACCTGACTCACTTGAGCAGTGTAACTGCGCGTATTTATATCATAAACTGCAAAAAAATCGTCAACAGCATAGATCGCTACTTGTTGACCAGAAGCCGAAAAGGCACATTGAGAAGGGCTACCAACGTTCCCCTCAAACGGTTCCTCCAAGATCATTCGCTTAGTGCTCAAATCCCATATCTGCAGCTTGTAAGCATTGACAATAGCCATTTTGCTTCCATCGTGGCTGATGGCGCGCGAACAATTATCGGTAATCTGTTGGCCAAATATTAACGCTTGTTCTACCAGTTTTTCATCAGACGCTATAGTATTCGTGGTCTGTGAAAAAACTGTGTAGTTGGAACAAGCCAGCAAAACCAATAGGTAATTATATGCTATCCACTTCTGTAAATTCATAAGAGCGCAAATAAGAGTTCTATAAAAAGAAGGATACGTAGGTGATAAAGATAAGAAGTGGGAAACCGAATATCATATTCGATTTCCCACGTTCTACTTATTCACAACGATAGCAAGCTCAATGACTTACACCAACTCCTTCACTTTTGCCACCGCACGGTCCAGGCCATTTACATCTTTACCACCCGCAGTAGCAAAGTGTGGTTGGCCACCACCGCCACCTTTGATTTCTCTTGCCAGTTCACGAATAAGTTGACCAGCATTCAAGTCTTTAGCAGCTGCTAAATCTTTATTGATAATCAAGGTAAGCAATGGTTTTTCACCATTAGCTGAAGCCAGGAGTATAAATGCGTTCTCGGTTTCACGTTCCAATTGAAACGCCAAGTCTTTAACTGCACCAGCGTCGCTCAATGGAATACGAGCCGCCAAGAAGTTCATACCATCACGCTCTTCAAAGCTCTGCTTGAGATCACCTTTAAGGTTAGCCGCCTGCGCAGCAAGCAATTGTTCTACCTCACGCTTCAGCGTCTTGTTTTCTTCCTGTAAACTGCTGACGCTCTTGCTTACATCCTTTGTCTTCAATAGCTGGCGTAAAGCAGAAAGCTCTGCCAATTGCTCATTGACAAAATTCTCGGCAGTAGCAGCAGTAACCGCCTCAATACGGCGAATACCTGCAGCTACAGAATCTTCCTTGACAATCTTGAACAGGCCAATCTCACCGGTAGCTGGTACGTGTGTACCACCACACAATTCCTGAGAGAAGCCTTCTTCAAAGGTGATTACACGTACAGCTTCGCCATACTTCTCACCAAAGAGCATCATTGCTCCCATCGCTTTAGCCTCCTCAATGGGCACATCACGGCGCTCATCCAGAGCGATATTCTGACGAATTTTCTCGTTCACCATTTTCTCAATGGTCGCCAACTCTTCATCGGTTACCTTTTGGTAATGCGAGAAGTCAAAACGCAAGCGGTTATGGTCCACGCTCTGGCCTTTCTGCAAAGCATGATCACCAACTACTGCGTGAAGGGCAGCGTGCATCAAGTGAGTAGCGGAGTGGTTTTTGGAAGTAGCGTCCCGCTGAGCAGCATCTACTCGAGCCAAGACCTTAGCCTCTAGATTTCCAGGCAAGCGGTTAACGATATGGATGATCAGGTCATTCTCCTTTTGGGTATCAATCACCTTGATGGTTTCTCCATCTATCACCAACTCACCACGATCACCAGCCTGACCACCACTTTCTGCATAGAATGGGGTGGTAGCCAATACCAGCTGATATTGATCCTTCTTTTTCACAACGACTGTCCGGTATTTTAGAATGTGAGTCCCTTCTGCCGAAAGGCTGTCATAACCCACAAATTCTACTTCTCCTTCATTGACGTTATGCCAATCCCCTACCTCTTTAGCAGCATCTTTACGGGAGCGCTCCTTCTGAACGGTTAGTGCTTTTTCGAAGCCAGCCTCGTCCACAGTGAGTCCTTGCTCACGTGCCATTAGGCGAGTCAAGTCGATTGGGAATCCGTAAGTATCGTACAATTCAAAGGCATCTTGGCCTGAGATCGTACCGTTATTAGTGTCCAAAGAAGCAAAGCGCTTAAGACCATTCTCCAAAGTGTTCAAGAAGGTCTTCTCTTCACTTTCAATAATCTTAGCAATCTGCTCTTCCTGAGCTTTCAATTCAGGGAAGCTATCACCCATTTCCTGTACCAGGATAGCCACTAGCTTGTAAAGCATGGGCTCCTTTACATTGAGGAAAGAGTAGTAGTAACGCACCGCACGACGTAGAATTCGGCGGATTACGTATCCCGCGCCACCATTATCAGGCAACTGTCCGTCTGCAATTGTGAAGGATACCGCACGTATGTGATCAGAGATCACTCGCATTGCAGTGTCTGTTTTTTCCTCTGGACCGTACTTAGAAGCGTACTTGAATCCAGTTTCAGATTCGATAAAACGAATCAGTGGCGTAAAGACATCAGTATCGTAGGTAGCAGTCTTGTTTTGCAGCACCATACATAGGCGCTCAAAACCCATACCGGTATCAACGTGCTTAGCCGGTAGGCTTTCCAAGCTGCCATCTGCTTTGCGGTTGAACTGGATGAATACGTTGTTCCAAATCTCTACAACGCCACTATCATCCACATTCACCAAACTAGCACCATCTACTTTAGCGCGCTCCTCATCGCTACGTGTATCCACGTGGATTTCAGTACACGGACCACAAGGACCGGTATCCCCCATCTCCCAGAAGTTGTCTTTCTTATCACCGTCCAGAATACGATCAGTAGGCAGGTGGCGCTTCCAGAAACCGCGTGCTTCTTCATCGGAATCGAGCTTCTCTGCCTTATCGCCACCGAAAACAGTAGCATACAGACGATCCGCAGGAATACCCATACGATCAGTCAAGAACTCCCATGACCATGCGATAGCTTCATCCTTAAAGTAATCACCAAAAGACCAGTTACCCAACATCTCAAACATGGTATGGTGAGTACCATCCATTCCCACATCCTCCAAGTCGTTGTGCTTACCAGAAACGCGCATACACTTCTGCGTATCGGCAATACGTGGTGCGGCCGGTACCTGGTTGCCCAAGAAGTAATCTTTAAACTGATTCATCCCTGCGTTAGTGAACATCAGGGTAGGGTCGTTGCGAAGTACAATCGGAGCAGAAGGCACAATCTTGTGCTGTTTCTCACGAAAGAATTCTAAAAAAGCTTTGCGTATTTCGTTCGCTGTCATTGGTAACTGCGTTTGTATACATACAACATAGTCGGTGCTGAAGGTTCCTTTCAGGAGATTAAGCCCGACCGTTTGGTCTTTTGAAGCCGCGAAGATACGGCATCAAATAAGTCTTTTGTGCATTTTTGTCTCCCTAAAAACTACCTCGTTGACGATTACATCCTCCTCCTCAATAGGCTGATAACCATTGCGCAAGTAAAATGGGTAGCCAGCAGGAGTAGCGAATAGAAACAAGTCCAGTAAGCCGGTATCTCTTGCATATTCTTCGAGCTGCACCAATAGATACTGCCCAATACCTTTCCGAAGATGATCCGGATGTACATACAATCCAACGACCTCCTGATCCTTCAGTCCAATCACGCCAACAAGCACCGATTCTTCAGAGCAACATAGAATCTGACGAAGCTCCATTTGTTTTCGGATGGAGGCTGGTGTATTCGCTTTCTTCCAAGCTTCTTTTTGAGCATCTGAGTAAGCATTCGCCGTAACTTGATCTGTATTACTACAAATCAATTGGCTAATAGCAGCAGCGTCCGCAAGAGTTGCAAACATCACGTGATAAGAGGGAGATTGTTTCATTCTCTTTTGTGGATTATCCAGGGACAATGTCAGCAAGTTCTACCTTTTTTGCCAGGTCCAAAATAGTACCTTTGCGCCATGCAATTGAACAAACTCCGAGAGCACTTAGCAGCCTACACAAAATGGCTTGGCAAAAGAGATGCTGAGAAACGTCTTTACTATTGGGAAAGCCAGAAGCACTGGCAGAACAATTGGAATGATGAGGCGAGCGACTTCGGCGCAATGCTGGATGCATGCCTACAAAACAGCACGACCAAGCGACTGTGGAAACGCGAAGCTTACGAGCCTAAGCGTATGATGCTAGCCTTTGCGCAGGAGGATGGTCACTTTGTATACTCCATGTTTCATGACTTGTTCAACGAAGACAAAGACACCCACAGCCGGGCTGACCGTTTCGTATTCTACTGTGATGAAATGTTGCAACAGTATCGCCGGCAATATCCAGGAAAGATTGACAATAGCCATTACCATGATGATGGCTACGAGATGATTTCTCTATACTTGAGTTTTCACTATCCAGAACGTTATGCACCTTACAAAGCCGAGCGCCTCCAGCAGTTGCTACGGCAACTAGGAGCCCCAAATATCCCCTTAGCAGGCGACTTCCCAAGACATATCAAAGTGATGCGGACGCTACAGACCTTCATCAATAAAGAAGAAGAACTCCTGGAGCGCCACCAAGAGCGTTTGCGGCCAGAACACTATCAAGAAAACAGTATGCTTTTAGCCTTTGATTTCGCCTGTTTCGTAACCGAAGAGACCTAACATCAGCACCTTAATAGCCTGGCAACCGGTAGTGATCCTAGATAAAAAGGCAAAAAGGAGAAAAAAATCAGCGTATCAGGCAGCACAATTGCGACTTAGGGCATCTAACTAGCAAAAGGAATATATTAATCTTCTGATTATACCTTATTTGCTGCTGATAAAGCAAACTACTCTCAAACACAAACGGCCGCTTGGTATCCTACCAGACGGCCGTTTTACATTTCTATACATTAGGCTTGACAGCGCTTACTTACGCATATTTCCAGAGTGCTTGCCGCGCTGACTTTTGCGGCCAGTACTCTGCCCACCTTTTCCGCTTGGCTTACGACTACGCTTTGGTTTAGCCGGCTTAGGATCAATCGCGGGGCGATCCTCACCAAGAGGTCCTTCAAGAAATACCAATTCAATCTGGCGACGCTTAATGTCAGTATCCAGTACTCGCACCTTTACCTCATCGCCCATACGAATTAACTTGCCGTCTCGTGTACCTCGAATACTTAGTCGACCTTCGCCAATATCGTAGGGTTGATCCATGTGGTCGTAGGAAATCATGCCTTCACAGCGGCTTTCCTTGAGTTCCACAAAGACGCCAAAATCGGCAAGTCCATTCACCACGCCGAGGAAGTCTTCTCCGACGTGCTTCTCCATAAACTCCACCTGCTTGTACTTGATGCTCTCGCGTTCGGCATCGGTCGCCTTGCGTTCCTGACTAGAGATATGCTTACACTTCTCCTCCAGCTTTGCCCCGTTTTCCAGGTAGAGGCTGCCCTTCGGCAGGTTCTTTTCTAGAATTCGGTGCGTCAGTACATCGCTATACCGACGAATAGGTGAAGTAAAGTGGCTATAGTGTTGGAAACCCAAACCATAGTGCCCGACATTCTCAGTTGTGTACTTGGCCTTAGCCATCGTTCGAATAGCCAACGGTGCCAGCATTTTCAATGCAGGATCCGTTTCCGCTTGTGTGATCAAACGGTTGTAGGATTTAGCAATAGATTCTGGCGTGCTAACGTCCATGTCAAAACCAAGCACCCGAGCAAAATGAGCTAATTCCATAGCCTTGTCCGGATCTGGTTCATCGTGCACGCGGTACACAAACGGAATATTCTTATTACGTGCTTTCTCCTTACGACTGATGAAGGCTGCAACTTCCCGGTTGGCCAAGAGCATGAAGTCTTCGATCAGCATATTGGCCGCCTTACGTTCTTTTACGAATACCTCTAGCGGTGTGCCATCTTCGTCTAGGCGGAAGCGAACTTCCTCCGAAGCAAAGTCAATAGAGCCTTGCTTGAAGCGACGGTCGCGTAGCTTTTCAGCCAAGCGGTTCAACAGCTTGATTTCGCTGGCAAAATCACCCTCACCGGTCTCGATTACTTCCTGAGCTTCCTCGTAGGTAAAACGACGATCAGAGTGGATAATGGCTTTGCCAAACCAACGACGACGCAACTTGAAATCCTTGTCAAAGACGAAGGCTGCAGAGAAGGTCAGTTTATCTTCATGTGGCCGTAGTGAACACAGCTCATTAGATATCTTTTCCGGTAACATCGGGCATACCCGATCCACCAGATAAACAGAAGTAGAACGGCGGTAGGCTTCCTTATCAAGTGCGGTCTCCGGCTTAACGAAGTGGCTTACATCAGCAATGTGGACACCTAATTCGAATTCGCCATTTTCTAATGGCTGGTAAGAGATCGCATCATCAAAATCTTTAGCGGTAGCCGGGTCAATGGTAAATGTTAGCGTCTCGCGAAAATCTCGACGTTCTGCAATTTCTTCTTCGGTAATGACTTCACTTAGAGCATCAGAAGCTTTCATTACCTCTGGAGGGAATTCGATATTGAAGCCATTATTAATAAGGATGGCTTGCATATCAAGATTGCTGCTGCCGGGTTGCCCTAGTACGCTGGTCACAATACCAGTGGGGTTGCTAAAGCGGCTTGACTTTTGTGCTTCATCAGCCAACTGCACAACAACCATTTCTCCACTCCGGGCACCCATGGCATCATCTGGCCCGATCACAATATCCATCTCGTTCTTACCCTCGATGGTTACCATGCCCAGTCCACTGTATTCGTTATAAATACCTACGAAATGCTCCGTGGCGCGTTGGATGATCTCAACGATTTCTCCTTCTGCCTTAATGCGGCCACGAGGCTTCCAATAACGGATCTTCACGACATCTCCATTAAGGGCATTGTTTACATACTTAGGAGCAACGTAAATATCATCCTCTCGGCCCTCAATCATAATGTAGGCCGCACCAGAACGGGTAAGGTCTACTCGTCCTTCCGCAAAGGATTGTTCCCGAGCAGGGACATAATCACGACGGATCTGGTATTTGTAATTATCCTTGGCTACAAGTGCGTTGCCTTCCACGAGTTTCTCGATGGCATACTGCACAGCATCCTTATTGTTGGCGATCTTTAGTTTCTTGATTACCTGACGGGGATTGAATTGTTTCCGGGGGTGGCGGCGGTACAGCCGCAGAACTTCGCGTTGTAAGTCTTTCGCACTTAGTTTTTTGCCCTTTACACTGGGCTTTTTCTTGTTTTTACTCATTCGTTTTTTAGCGTGTGATAATCCAGTCGCTACAAATCAGCCCTATTCATTGGGCATCTCAAAATTTAAGCAGAATAGCTTGGGAATAAGATACAAAGATAAGCTAATCAACAGGGGGTAATTGTAGGATTCTATACCGAGGCCGAAGAGGTTTGGAAATCCAAACCTTCTGCGCTTCGAGTATATACTCGCAAGAAGTAGGCTTGGCTTTGCCCAAACCACTTCGTTAGCGGTATACTATTCAAACCAGCATAAAGATGGGAATGTTTCTGAGCGCTGCTGGTTTAGGGATTAAGGTTTTAAAAAATTAGGTTTTGTATTAAGTCTTTACCCATGAAACGCGAAGGAGCTCTAAATAGTTTCCCTAACTGAAGAAATCAGCAGGAATAATCGAGATAGATTCGACCTTAGCCAATATCTACAGGATATAATTCCGAGGTACCATGAGGAAAGGTCTAGATAGCCAATGTTTGATATTAATCTCCAGGTGTAACCACCCCTAAATCTCATTTTTGGCAAAGACCATAATGTCACTTCAAACCAAAAGCAATGTGCGCCTGCAAGTAGCGGGAGTCAAAGGGTGCCAGATCAAAACTATGCGGTAATAGCGCACGATTTAGGCGCTGAACCTCATCAACATGCCGCCAAGTATGATACAAGCCTTCGATACGATACCCCAGCCCTACATTAACTCGCCCAGCAAGTCTAATATTTATCCCCGTCTCTGTGTAGAAGCCAAACTGCAAGTATTGACCATTCCGGAGTTCCTCTCGTATGGGGTACCCAGGAAAGGAAACCAGCGGATCTCTGAAGTAACCAGTATACCTAAAGTAAAGTGGAATCAGAGAGGCCACCCCACCTCCAACGTATGGTTGAATAGAACGTTGGCTTGCCGCCTCAAGCCTAAGGCCGAGGTAAGCATAGAGATTGGTCACGGAAAGCTTCTCCTCCCAAACTGCGCGGAATCCGTCCATCCTTGTGGAGTTTTCAGCTGATCGCCGCAGCATTCGGGATTGCCCGTGCACACTTAACCAATTGTTAGAAGCCCAGGGAAAATAGTTTACCGTAAGGCTAGTACGAGGAAGCTCTAGTGCGTAGTCTCGATAGGGAGAACCTCCCTTTAGAATACCTGATCGGGATTTGGCATCTTCAGCCATCCAATCGTAGGCGACCCCAATCCGTAAGCGATGATTGAAATCTCCTCTAACCCAACGGTATTGCTCTCCGCCCAAGCAATCATTCAATTGCCGCACAAATACCAAGGCAGCATCACGAGAAGGTACTCGCTTCAAATACCTCTGATTTTGACATTCCACGGGCAGTAAATCCATCAAATCAACCGACGGATTCTCTTTGTTCAATTGTATCAATTGTCCTTGGTAAAAAACGAAGTACGTGAATTCACCAATGGCGGAATATAAACTGACCTCACCACTATATAAAAGCTGAAGGTGAACCGTTCGATGGCCCATATGATGTATTCTCATCAAAGTATCAGGGCCAGCCGCAATCCAATGCATATCACTTGCTTGAGCCTCTCGGTAAATCTTCTTACCGTATAATGGCTCATCGTCATAAAGGATGAATTTATCGACATCGGAAAGATACTTCCAGGTCATCCGTAAATAACCACTACCTAGCATTCCATCATCCTGTAGCCAGGTGACCGAATAGAAGCGTTGGCCAGTTACAGAGGCCACCAATACGGATAGAAATACAAGAATTAAAAAAGGTCGGAGAGCAGTCATTTTGTAGCAGACTATTGATCAGTCGTACAAAATAAACCGGCAAACAAGAGGGGCAATTGCGCATCCCCTGTCTTTTAGCATATGCTACAACTCTACAATCTTACCCTCATCAGATAGCTGTAAACGGTTGGCTGTGCTAGTTGCCGCAGCATAATCTTCAACAACAATCTGGCTTTGTCCTGAAACTAGATATATCAGTAAGTCTTCCTGAATTACGGCCATGGTTTGCGTCAGATCGGCACCATCGTAGGTAGTACCAGCAATTACCTTTTGATCGATCAGGTTGCCTTTAGTATCAAAGGTAACCAGGCGGTATTGGTAGTTTAGCAATTCTGCCCGCCAATATACCACTGCATGGAAATTGCCCGTATTCGGGAGCTGAAAACAAGCAATGAACTCAGTCATCTCATCACTTTCCTGCTCACCCTCAATTGGTAGGATAAAAGTCCCAATTACGACGCCAGGTAGCGGTTTATTCTCAGTACTAAATAGATGATGTGTATCTTCCCCTAAAGTAAAAGGAAGTTCTACAGCTGGGAAATAGCTGAGGAATTGTTCGAAGGAAGGTTGCTCTGTCTTCGTTTTGGCCATTTGGTTATCTTTGAAATCAAGGAGACGGAGAATAAATAAACGTGGCTTCTGGTCAAGGATTAGGGAATGGAACAATCCATTTAAAGTGACTTCCTTAATCCTTAACCTTAAATAGAAGGCGCATTTATTTCCGTCAAATCACAAAGGTATAGATTTCGGCCATATGCCTCCTGATTAGATTGATTCTAAATAAGTATCAGGACCTCCTTCCATCCGAACGGTACTTAGGCTAAAAAGCTTATATACAGTAGATTTGTACGTACAAATCAGTAAATCGATTTGTCCTAATTATAAACCAAAACTTCAGATCAGAAACGAACGAAAAACAATAAATATGAGTTGGTTCACACAGTTCCTTACCTCTTCGATCGGGCGCAAGCTGCTAATGAGTCTTACTGGACTCTTCCTAATCGTCTTCCTCATTGTTCACCTTCTGGGCAATCTGCAGTTGTTGGCAGATGATGGTGGTCGTAGCTTTAACCTGTATGCTGAGTTCATGACTACTAATCCATTGATCAAGACTGTTTCTTACGGTCTATACTTTTTCATCCTGCTGCATGCGGTCCAGGGTCTCATGATCTGGGGCAAAAACCGTGCTGCACGTGGTGGCCAAGGTTACGCTGTAAAAGTGACTCGCGCCGTGAACACCAACGGTACGATTGCAAAATCTATGGGTTGGCTCGGTACCATTATCCTTGTGTTTATCCTATTGCATATGTATCAGTTCTGGTTACAGATGAAGATGGGAACCGTTGACATGGTAGCGTATGATGGTCAAGAGGTTAAAAATCTATATTCATTAGTAACCACAGCCTTTGCTGACCCTATCTATGTAGCTATTTATGTGGTAAGCATGATCGTAATTGCCTTCCACTTGTGGCACGGATTCCAAAGCTCCTTCCAGACCTTGGGAATCAACCACCGCAAATACACCCCATTTATTGCTGGTCTGGGTAAAGCGTACTCCATTCTCGTTCCAATCGGATACGCTATCATTCCCATCCTGATGTTCCTAAAGTAATCAGCATTAGTAAACATAAAATCGATCATAATGAAACTCAATAGCAAAGTACCACCAGGCGAATTAGCCGAGAAATGGACTCAGTATCGTTCTCAGATGCCGTTGGTGGCGCCTAATAATAAAAGAAGACTTGATGTAATCGTAGTTGGAACTGGCCTAGCGGGTAGTTCTGCTGCTGCCACACTCGGAGAGCTGGGCTACAATGTCAAAGCTTTCACCTTCCATGACAGTCCTCGTCGTGCGCACTCTATCGCTGCACAGGGGGGTATCAATGCTGCGAAGAACTATCAGAACGACGGTGATAGTGTTTACCGCTTGTTCTACGACACCATTAAGGGAGGTGATTATCGCTCACGCGAAGCAAACGTTCACCGCCTTGCTGAGGTGAGCCGCAACATTATCGACCAAGCCGTTGCACAGGGTGTACCTTTCGCTCGTGAGTATGGTGGCCTTCTCGCTAACCGTTCTTTCGGTGGTGTACAGGTAAGCCGTACATTCTACGCACGTGGACAGACCGGACAACAGTTGCTACTCGGTGCCTACCAATCACTGAGTCGTCAGGTTGGGTTGGGGAATGTGAAGCTGTATAACCGCCACGAAATGCTGGATGTAGTGACCATCGACGGTAAGGCTCGTGGAATCATTGCACGTAACCTATTAACAGGTGAGCTAGAGCGCCATGCTGCTCACGCTGTAGTATTGTGTACAGGTGGATATGGCAATGTATTCTACCTAAGTACCAATGCAATGATGTGTAACGTCACTGCTGCCTGGCGTGCTGTACGCCGTGGTGCATTGATGGCTAACCCTTGCTTTACGCAGATTCACCCAACATGTATTCCTGTTTCGGGTGACTACCAAAGTAAGTTGACCTTGATGTCGGAGTCGCTCCGTAACGACGGTCGAGTATGGGTACCAAAGAAACAAGAAGATGCGCAAGCTATCCGAGAAGGTAAGAAGCGCGGAAACGATATCGCAGAAGAAGATCGCGATTACTACCTAGAGCGTCGCTACCCAGCCTTCGGTAACCTCGTACCACGCGACGTAGCCAGCCGTGCTGCCAAGGTAGCTTGTGATGAGGGTCTCGGTGTAGCACCTACTGGCCTTGCTGTATTCCTTGACTTCGAGGATGCTATCATGCGTTATGGCCGCTCTCAGGCAACTACCAAGGGCGAAGATGATGCTAGTGATGCTCGCGTTCGCGAACTAGGAGTGAAAGTTGTTGAAGAGAAGTATGGTAACCTCTTCGAGATGTACGAAAAGATCACTGGTGACGATCCGTACAATACCCCAATGAAGATCTATCCTGCGGTACACTATACCATGGGTGGTCTTTGGGTAGACTATAATCTGGAGACTAATATTCCGGGGCTATTTGCTGCGGGTGAGGCAAACTTCTCGGATCACGGTGCCAACCGCTTGGGTGCAAGTGCCTTGATGCAAGGATTGGCAGATGGTTACTTTGTAATTCCTTACACTATCGGTGACTTCCTTAGCAAGGAAATCCGTACGCCACGCTTCGATGCTGATAGCACAGAGTTCAAAGCTGCGGAGAAAGACGTTCAAGATCGTATCGACGCCTTGACCAGCGTACAGGGTTCTCAATCTGTTGAGAGCTTCCACCGCCGTTTGGGTAAGATCATGTGGGAATACTGCGGTATGTCTCGTAATGCCGAGGGTCTACAGAAAGGAATCAAGTTGATTCGCGAGCTACAGGAAGAGTACTATAAGGATGTATTCGTTCCTGGCGGCACCGATGAATATAACCCTGAGCTAGAGAAAGCGCTACGTGTAGCTGACTTCCTTGAGCTTGGTGAATTGATGATGGCTGACGCCCTTGATCGTAACGAAAGTTGTGGTGGCCACTTCCGGGAAGAGTATAAAACGGAAGAAGGCGAGGCACTACGCCGGGACGATGAGTATGCCTATGTTTCTGCTTGGGAGTACACGCAACGAGGAAAAGATCCGGTATTGCACAAGGAGGAATTGGTATTCGAAAATGTAGAATTGAAGACCCGTTCGTACAAATAGGCCTTCATCAAAAAAGAAAATCATGAGACTTACATTAAAAATATGGCGTCAGCCCAACGCGAATACCAAAGGGCACTTTGCTACTTATGAGATGGACAACGTGAGTGAGCACATGTCTTTCTTGGAGATGTTGGACGTACTTAACGAGAGTCTGATTCAAAAGAAAGAAGAACCGGTAGTGTTCGAGCACGATTGTCGCGAGGGTATCTGTGGTACTTGTAGTTTGGTCATCAACGGTCATCCTCACGGTCCTCAGCACCGTACTTCAACTTGCCAGCTGCACATGCGCTTCTTCAAGGACGGTGAGACCATCGTTATTGAGCCTTACCGCGCATCTGCCTTCCCTGTAATTAAGGACTTGGCAGTTGACCGTTCTTCTTTAGACAAGATCATTCAAGCCGGTGGTTTCGTTTCTGTGAACACAGGACAAGCTCAGGATGCGAATGCTATTCCAATCGAGAAAAGCTTATCTTCTAGTGCCATGGATGCTGCGGAATGCATCGGTTGTGGTGCCTGCGTGGCAGCCTGCCCGAATGCTTCGGCCATGCTATTCGTTAGTGCCAAGGTGAGTCACCTGGCGCAATTGCCACAAGGTGAAGTAGAGGCTGCTCGCCGTGCTCAGCGTATGGTAGCCGTAATGGATGAAGAAGGATTCGGTATGTGCTCTAACGTGACGGCATGTGAGGCAGAATGTCCGAAGGGTATCTCTGTTACCAACATTGCTCGCCTGAACCGCGAGTACCTAAGTGCTTCCTTTACATCGAATACAGGAGCCTAAGTATGATAAAGTTAGGAGGTCATAATTGACCACCACTTAACATATAAGCAGGTCGGTACTTTAACAAGTACCGGCCTTTTTTATGCCACAATATTAGATGGAGGAATATCTGCTACTTGGGTCTCCAGGCTTTGCGCAATGCTTGTTGCCTCTTGTGCAAAAAGGTCCGACCCGTTGTTCCAAGGATGATAGCAATCACTATCATTCCTCCAGAAGTTGATGAAGTGGGGTCTATCCTTCTTTGGTAGTGCTTGTAAGCGTTGCATACCGATACTTTGCCAGAACGTTTCTATCGGTTCATCTTCTAGGTCTCCCCACTTACTGTAGTTCCATCCAGTCTCTGTCAGGCCGACAATTTTTTCCGGATATTCTTCACGAAGCCAGGTGCACATCTGCAGGGCTCGCTCCCAAGGGCGAGCTAAGATGCTATGTTGGGCACTCGTTCTCGAGACTTTGTCGGTAATTGCCTCAGTACCTGTGTAGTCTAGTTTATCATCATCATAGTACAGCTTCCAGAGATAGGCATCAATACCGAGTACATCTAATTGATCTACATCGGGCATGCCTTTCTGATAGTGTGCCAGGAACTCCCCTTTATTAGAAAAGAAACGACTATGGGGAACATCTGGCGAGTAGCAATAAAGCAGATTATCTACTCCTTGCCCCTCGAGATATTCACGAGTTTTATGGAATAGCTTTCTATATAGACGAGCTGCCTCCGTGGGATCATCATCCAAGTTTTCCAGACACCACCAGAACCAGCTGCCAGGAGAATGCTCGTGATATGGTCTGAATATAGCCGATCCCTTACGAGCTGCAAGATCCTTGGCAAAATCAGCAATATGATCTAGCTTCTTGCGAAAAGACAAGGCCTTACTATCGGTACTTGCTGATGACCAAAAGCCATCGATGGTTCGTTTGATAATCTTCTGCTGGTCGGCCCTCGACATAGATCCCTGAAGGTGTAGCATGTTGAAAGGATCATTCATCTGATCATGCCATTTTACTTCTCCTTGCACTCCTGATTGGTTCGTAATTTGATAGAAGTTCCAGTTATCCCAGACGGGATGAAACGCATGCCACATCAGCATAATAAACCCTTGACGATCAAGAAAATACTGGCAATGATCCAGCATGATATCAATAGCTTCTTGCCGATAAAAAAAACTGTGCAGTTGATCATTATGGGCACCAGCTCGAGTCTCTGGCATGGATTCCGCCAAGTGGTATAAATCGTATTGTGCAATGCGAGGTAATTCAACCTGCGAGTGTTGAGGGTCTGCTTTACGTTGAGCTAGAATAAAGTCGGAATAATGCATTACAATCTCCTCTACCGGTCTGGCTTTAGCCTGATGCTGATCATTAGCGGCAGGATTCTCCTCATGTACTCGGCGTGTCCCCTTAGCAGATATCGTTGGCTCCGCTAAGCCTAGAAAAGGAATATCGGTTTGTTTAAGCGCGGTCTTCATCAATCCAAGATGAAGCAGGTACTCTTTTTCTTGTACAGTGTCTTTAAGGTTGGGGAGGCAACCTTTGGGCTCGGTATTACTCATTCTACAAGTTATCGATATTCTCGTAATTGCGAAAACCTTGTTAATCAAGAAAAATCTAAGTTTTCTTGCTGTTGGTAGAATATTCACATTCCTGTTCAAGAATAATCAACACTATTGCAACTCAGTCATCGATCTACTAACTAATCCTTTTTTGCTCATATGATTCGACTACTCATTGTCGCTGTTACCTTCACACTTTCAATTCCTCTCACAGCCCAATCCGAATGCGAGTTTGACGATAGCTTCTCCTGGGTTCAGGAAATTTTACGAGACAACTATTCCGGCTACAAAGACAAAGTCAATAGTAGTAACCAAGCGGAATTTGACCAATTCACTAAGGACTATGAACGCAAAATCGCGAACGCCAAGTCTGACACCAGTGCTTACCGCCTCATTAAAGAATGGATGGGCTGGTTTAGAGACGGTCATGTTCAATTTGGATACAATGCTCCTCAAGGTTCACCAGAAGAGATCCGAGCCGCCTTTGCAGATTGGGAACGAATTGCGCATACCGAAGAATCCTTTCGAAGCTGGCTAATGGATAATCCTGGTGATCAACTCCAGGGTATCTGGTCTACAAATAATGACTCCTATAAGGTCGGTATAATTAAGAGTCCGACTCCAACGCGAGACTACGCAGCGTTTATCCTCCAGGCTGACAGCGTATACTGGATGCCTAGCCAAGTAAAATTTGAGCTCAAGATGCTCAGCGAAAACTCCTTCACTGTCAATTATTTCATGCTTGATCATAGCCTACGCCAAGAGCAAGGGAGTATTGATGATCTTACGCTTGCCTTTGAAAATTTAGGTGGGTGGTATCAGCAGTTTCCTAAAAAAGGTTCTCCTGCTGTTGCTGCATCCAGTAGCACTTATTCCGTCTCCAAACTAGATAAAGAGACGCTAGTCCTTACCGTACCAACTATGAGTGAGACTGTTCGAAAAGAACTGATCCAACTTCTGAACGACAACAAAGACTGGATGGAACAGACGCCAAATTGGATAATCGACTGCCGTGGCAACGGTGGAGGTAGTGATATTACCTACGCACCACTACTCCCTTACTTGGCGACCGGAGACATCAACTATGATCACTCAAAGATCTACGCAACTGAAGTTAATGCGCAGAAGTACTTGCAGCTGCGCCGGAATAAGAACTATCCCTGGTATCAGCGTGTATATTTTGGATTGTTAGGTAAGAAGCTACTTCGCAACCAGGGAGAGTACATAGGCAAGAAATGCAGTTCTGTTCAAAAAACTAGGCGCGTAAAACCAATCCCTGAGCAAGTCGTGATTCTGATGGATAGAGGATGCGGTAGTAGTTGCGAGAGCTTTGTTTTAACCGCAGAACAAAGTGAGAAAGTGACTACCATGGGGCAGAATTCTGCGGGTGTTTCTGACTACGGAAACCTCCATACTGTGATGGGGCCGTGTGGAAAATTTCAGATGAGCTACCCCACCTCTCGATATTGTCGTGTAGATGATGGGCGAGGTATCGATATCATTGGCATTTCTCCTGATGTAGAGATAGCCAAAGATGAAGATTGGATTCAAATCGCTCATCAACGGCTTACCAATCAAGATTAACAACTCAACCCCTTTGGATTGTCCAGAGCCGATTTAATAAGGCTTTGGTATCAAAAAAATCTACTCAGAGGCCTCATCAATTCATTTTGATGGGGCCTTTACGATCAGGTAGCGAGAGAGATAAGAGCGTAATTCCAGTTACACAGGTCCTAAAACAGGAGAAGGGCCTACCGCGTTAGC
>CAJXOS010000134.1 GCA_913057725.1 uncultured Lewinella sp. | reverse complement strand
ACTAACCAACTAACCAACTAACCAACTAACCAAGCATCCGTTCCCAAGCGTCCCCCGACGCGCAGGACTAACTTAACCCTAGCCAATCAATCCCATCACCTTCTGCCGATACGTTTGGCCGATAGGCACTTCATATTCCCCGAGGAAAAGTCGATTGCCAGAGATGCGGTCGATCTTATCCATGGCCACGAGGAAGGATTTATGCACGCGTAAGAAAGTTGGCTCGCCTAGTTTTTCCGCGTAGTAGGAAACAGAAGCATGGGTGAGTATCATACCGGTTGGTAAGTAAACCTTAGTGTAGTTGCCGTAAGCCTCGATGTAAATGATCTCGTTGGTACGTAGCCGGTGGTATTGCTTGTCGCCTTTGACGAAAAGTTGGCGTTGCTCTTCTTGCTGAGCTATTGGGGCGTTCACAGGGGTGTTAGCCTTTGGCGGGAAGGCATTCTCAATGGCCTTTAAGAATCGAGCAAAAGAGTAGGGTTTCAGTAAGTAATCAGCTACCTGCAATTCGTATCCTTCCAGCGCAAATTCCTTGTACGCCGTTGTTACGATGACCTTAGGTGGGCGATTGAGCGTCCGCAAAAAATCAAAACCTTTGAGCTTCGGCATATTCAAATCCAGAAACATGAGGTCCACCTGATTGGATTGGAGATAGGCTATGGCCTCCAGCGCATTATAGCATTGGTGAGCCAACTGCAGGTGGGGTAGCTCTTTAGCAAAGCCCTTGATCAGCTCGTGTGCCAGGGGCTCATCGTCAACTATGAGGTACTTGATAGTCATGCTTACTATGGTTCTATGGTCAGGGTGGTGGTGTAAGTATTGTCTTTGATGTCGATCTCTAACTGATGTTGCTCAGGGTACACTAGTTCCAAACGCCGCCGCAAGTTGTCTAACCCAATGCCGGGTTCTGTAGGTAGTTCCTCCGGGTCAAAGTTGTTTTGGATTTGGAAATGAATACGTTCCGCAGTGGCGGTAAGTTGGATATCAATAAAGGCATCTGCTAAGAGGCGCTCTGCACCATGCTTGAAGGCATTCTCCAACAATACAATGAATAAGAGAGGAGATACCATTACCCCACCTTCTACCTCATCCACAAATGTGATGTTTACTTTTTGATGCTGCCGTATTTCGTGCAGCTCGATGTAGTTCTGCAGATAGCTTACCTCATCACTCACTAGCACCATTTCCTTCTTGCCCTCGTAGATGGTATAGCGCATCATGTCGGAGAGTTTTACGATCACATCAGGCGCTTCTTTGGCCTGGTTGACGGTGAGTGCATGTAAGTTGTTGAGCGTATTGAAAAAGAAGTGGGGGTTGATCTGTGATTTGAGAAGAGCTAATTCCGCCGCCGATTTTTCACTTTGTATAGATCTAAACCATTTCCATTGCTCGTAGATCCAGAGGACCATGAAGACGGGGACCGGCCACAGGAAAGAAAATATCAACTCTTCCTTGTACTCGAAGTAATTTCCAGAAAACATCCGGCCGTACACAAACACCAACATGATTAAGGCATACAAACCAATAATCACAGCGCGGTACTTAGCGAAGAACTTTGGTACTACCCAAGCAACTAGATATATCCAAATAGCTACAAGCAATCCGATACTCAGTGGGTTATCCTCCATCTCCGAGTAGTCCTCTACGATCAGGATTCCTCCTAAAAGGCTCAGTATGGTGCCGATGTGAATGAGTAGCCGCGTCTTGTCCTTGACCAGTTGGAACTTATAAATGGCGAAGGCGATAATCAATGACCAGACGGTCAATATGGCAAAATTTGCACCAGCTTCGTCAGGGTTGATTAAGAGGACACCCATATTCGCCAGAACAGCACTACCCACCAAGGTGATGAGTATCCCGAGCCAAAGCGGACGAAAACGATGAAAGATGGTCTTCATGTACGGTAAGTAGTTTGACGGTAATTAATGAAACACTTATCTTTTTAGGCTTGTCCTTTTACACACGTTAAGTCCAAGTTTTCCTAGGCTTAGTGCAAAAAGCCAAGCCGATAACTGTTTCATCAATTGTTTTCCCGTCTCTAATAGTAGGTTTCGTCATCGAAATTATACGGAATTCTCCGCGTCTGCTAAAGCTTTGGCTCAATGACAGTGAATTTGACATGAACACCATCCTTTTTGCCACCAATGCATTTGCTGGTCCAAAAAATGCCTTTCGTACCAATAATGTCGAGGTTGCGATTCTTTTTTAGGAGCGTGTCTTTTAGGAGGATAGTTTTGTTGTAAACACAGAGCGAAATGCACGACAACCTTCTTCAAATTACCGACTTACATAAAACCTACCGCAATGGCACCAAGGCCTTGAGTGGGGTAGATCTCAAACTACAAAATGGCATGTTTGGCCTATTGGGCCCGAATGGTGCTGGCAAGTCCACGCTCATGCGAGTCATTGCTACACTGCAAAGGGCGGATCATGGGCAAGTACTTTTTAATGACGTTGATAGCGCAGAACAGCCTACGGCTATTCGGAGCGTCTTGGGGTACCTGCCGCAGGAGTTTGGCGTATACCCAAGAGTCTCAGCTCAGCGCCTGCTTGATTATATCGCTGTTCTGAAAGGGGTTAATGACAAGAAACAACGAAAAGCACAGGTAGCTTACCTGTTAGAGCAGACCAATTTGTACGCCCAGCGCAAGCAAGCTGTAGGTACCTTCTCCGGTGGTATGCGCCAACGTTTCGGCATTGCTCAAGCCCTGCTCGGAAATCCCCGACTCATTATCGTTGATGAGCCTACCGCAGGCCTCGATCCGGAGGAGCGCTATCGTTTCCTCAATTTGCTCAGCGAAATAGGAGAGCACATGATCGTCATCCTGTCTACGCATATCGTAGAGGATGTCCAGGAGCTTTGTTCGCGCATGGCTATCATGGCCAGTGGGCGAATTGTTCGCCAGGGAGCACCGGCTGAATTATGCAGCACCCTAGACGGCCGTATCTGGCAAAAACAGGTGAGCAAGGCAGAGCTAGCTGCTTATCAAGACCAGTTTTCCGTGCTTTCCAAGCGACTGCAGGCAGGGAATATCCAAGTGCGCGTCCTGTCGGATGTTCAGCCCGATGCAGGCTTTGTGGCCGTTGAGCCAGACCTCGAAAGCTTGTACTTCTCTGCTGTTGCTTCCTAAGTTATCTCCCCCGCCAATTCTATTGCAATGTTATCCTCTCTACTACAGTTCGAATATTCTTACCAGGCTCGCCAACGTACCATGCTCCTTTTCGCTATCCTCTTTCTTGGGCTGGGGTGGCTGATGGGGGCTCGAGGTTTTACACCACCCAACTTATTCCTCAATAGCCCCTACGTACTGGCGCATAATGTGGCACTCTTGTCTCTGTCGGTGGTTTTTCCGGTACTCTTCTTTACCATTAGCGGATTACTGCGCGATCAGCTGTATGATTTTGAGGGAATCTTCTTTAGTATGGCAGTCACTAAGTCTAGGTATTTCTGGAGCCGTCTTGCTGGGGTGTTAAGTATGAGTCTACTGGCTTTCAGTATGATGTTGCCCGGTATGCTGCTGGGGATAGAAACGGCTGGAGTAGAGCCGGGTCGAATATTAACTGGCCAGGCCTGGTCGTACATCTATCTGTGGTTGGTGTTTGTGCTACCCAATACGGTTGTTTGCACAGTAGTAATATTCAGCGCTGGGCTCTTGAGTCGCAATCGCTTGGTGGTTTACGCGGTGGCTATTGGCATCTATGCTTTGTACTGGCTATGTGCCATTTTCCTCAATTCTCCTTTGTTAGCAGCGGCTCAACCACCTGATCCGGAAAATATGATTTGGGCGGCGCTATTGGATCCTTTTGGCATTAGTGCTTTCCTAGAACAGAGTATGTTCTGGACGGCAGTAGAAAAGAATGCGCAATTGCCGGCGCTGTCGGGCTACTTCGTGCTAAACCGATTTGTTTGGTTGCTTTTGGCCTTGTTGCTCTTAGGTTACAGTTATCTCAAATTTAACTTCCGACCAAGCCTTCAGAAGGCTAAGGGGAAGGTTACATCAGATGTAGGGGAGACTACCGTCAGGCCTGCTGAATCACCAATAATTCAGTTGCGACTAAATCACTGGAAAAGCTTCACGTCTATCCTAGGGTTCGAACTTCGTCAGTTGGTATTATCGTGGCCATTCATCCTGATGATGGGGATTTGGATTGTCATCGTTTTTACCGAAATCTATTCCAGAATCAACAGTGGCGGAGCTTACAATGATAGTCTTTACCCAACTACCGCTTTGCTAGTCTGGTTGATTGAGGATCCATTACCGTTCATAGCACTAATACTTATCTTGTTTTATGCTGGCGAAGTGCTTTGGCGTGACCGTGAGCAGAAGGTGGCTGGTATCATTGGCAGTACACCCGTTAGCAATGTTGCACTCTTCTGGGCCCGTGCCGTGACTTTATTTAGCATCCCTTCCTTGTTGATGCTGCTGAGTATAGGCTTGGCTATTGGGTTTCAGATAACGTACGCGCATTGGGAGTTGGAATCCCTTCGCTATTTAGCTATGTTCTATTTCAGCGGTTGGCCGCTCTTCTTTTATGCTACTGTGATTCTTCTGGTGCAATTATTAGCACCACGCAAGTACCTGGGTATGGCCATCGCCTTCTTGTTCTTTCTACTTACACGCCCATTCTTCGCCGGACAAATGGGGTTGCACCATCCGCTCCTGCAGCTAGGAAGCTTCCCAATAGTGGCATATACTGATATGAATGGCTTTGGCGATACCAGTCGCCCTTTCCATCATTTTGCGGTACACTGGACCATTTTAGGTGCTGTTTTTGTCTTCCTTAGTTATCAACTTTGGCCACGATCTTCAGAAAGCGGCTTAATGGCGCGCTGGCAGAATATGCGCCGCCAATGGCGACCATGGAATACCGGTTTTCTAGCCGGATTAGGTTTGCTCTTTCTACTATCCAACGCTCGAATCTATCATGAATTAAACGTGGCCTCAGAATATCGGAGCCCATCAGCGCGGTTAGACTATCGCGAAGCCTATGAACGAAAATATAAATACCTGGAGACGGAGCACCGCTTGTTTCCTACTGCGGTAAACCAAGAGTTAGATTTGTATCCCGATTCGGGTAAGTACCGAGTCCAAGCCCATTATACCGTACAGAACAAAAGCGATACGGTGATCACCCAACTGTTTGTCACGGAACGTCAGCCCTTGCTCAAGCTGCAAGTTGACGGCGCGACCTTACTCGAACGGGATACTACTTTTGGTACTTGGTTATTCAATTTGGAGGAGCACCTGTTGCCGGGTGATACTTTAAATTACCAGTATGAACTCCTCTGGGAGCGGCAAGGCCATCAGACCAGTCGGAGTTTATTGGCCAATGGCACCTACCTCCTTCGAGGTGAATATGATCCAGTACTCAACTACCGATCCAGTTTAGAAATTCAGGATCCTACGGAACGTCACCGCCGTGGCTTGCCGCCACAAGAAGTGGAGGTGGCAGTAGAAGAGCACATCAATCACGCCGAAGCCTCAGTGGGACGCATTAGTTTTGACTGTGTCATTTCCACGGTAGCCGATCAGACGGCCATCGCGCCTGGGGCTTTGGTTGATCAGTGGACTCAGAATGACCGCGCTTATTTTCATTATCAGAGTGCTAACCCTATGATGCCTGTACTCAGCTTCTTTTCTGCGCGCTACAGTAGGCTAGATACAATGGTGGATGGTGTTCAATTGGAACTGTATTATCACCCCAGTCATGACTATAATATTACGCAAATTGAAGCCTCCGCCATCGAGGCACTCGCCTATTGTGAAAGTGCTTTTGGTGAATACCCGCATGACCATTTACGCATTGCGGAAATACCGTCCCATTGGCCATTTGGTGGTCAAGCCTTGCCAGGGACAATCAGTATGGTAGCCGATCGATTGTATTTGACGGACCTTCGTCATTCACCATCTTTTGATCTTGTTGCCAAGCGAACGATTCACGAGGTAGCTCACCAGTGGTGGGGTGGGGCATTTTTGCCGAAGAATACCCCCGGAGCGAGTTTAATTATTGAGGGGCTTGCTAAATACACGGAGGCGGCGGTAATGACGAAAACCCATGGCTGGAGTGCTCCCTGGCAGATTAGCCAAACAGCCAACGGCATGTACTTCCGTGGCCGCGCCAATGCCACTGAGGTAGAACCGCCATTGTATCTCAGTGAGGGAGAGTCTTATCTGGCCTACGGCAAAAGTTATCTCACCTTGATGGCTGTGAATGAACTTCTAGGGCCAAATGCTACTGGTGAGGCCTTAAAGATCCTGGTAGATTCGTTCGCGAATGAAATTGATCCGACGGCTACCGTTTTCGATTTGCTGTCGGCCTTCGATTCCAAAGCGCGTGCTGCAGAACAACAATTAATGAATGATTGGTTCAAGAAACGCTTTATCTATGACTTGAAAATAGTTGATGCGGAGGCTCGTGAGTTATCTGATGGCCGTTATCGAATCCGTGCTCGAATTTCGGCTGAGCGTTCACAATGGGGAAAGGATGGAGTTATGGAGGAGGCAAGACTAGATGAACCTATTTCAATTGGGCTTTTTTCGAAACATCCGAGGGTGATGCGAGCTGGAGAGACTCCTCTGTACTATCAGATGCACGGTTTTAAATCAGGAGATAATGAGATCGAAATAATCGTAGATGAACTGCCAAAGTACTTGATCATTGACCCCTTATGCACTAGACCCGATTCTAAATTAACTGACAATGTCTGGACTTTGGATTAGGCGAATGCTCAGTTAAGACAAAACTACTGGAATTCATAGAGGTGGCGATTACAGGAAATCAGAGAGTATTATCCAAGTGATGGTGATTAGATTCGCGCTTGTTCCCCGAAGTGGTGATCCCTTTACTGCTTCCGGAATACATCATTCTAATAATGAAAGTACAAGAAATGAACCTGAAACCATTACTACTAATGGTTGCGTTCGGAATACTCCTCCCCGGGAGTTTTGCGCAATCATTACGCTTGGATTCCATCTACTTTGATGTAGGTATTGAGGAAACACAAGATTTCGAAGAACGCAGGAAAAGTATCATCCGCGAAACTAATGATCAAGATCAACCGCTAGTTATTGAAACCCAAACCTACGATGGCTTTACCTGGGAAAACTGGCGTCGCCGCGAGTTTACCTACTCGGAAGATGGAGATCTAATCCGCCTACTTATTTCCTATTGGCGCTCCGAAACCGAAGAATGGGACTCTTTCAAGGAAAGAACATTTACCTATGACGAAAATGGGAATGTGCTGACCAAGGAAGTTCGAGTTGCATTGGGCCCTGGAGGCTCGCCAGTAAACACGCGTCGTTGGGAATACACCTATCAAGACGATATCCTCCTTACCGAACTACTAGTACTAACCTGGGAAGACGGTGCTTGGGTGAACGATAGTCGCCAGGTGTGGACCTATAATGGTAACGACCTTACTACCCAACAGCGCCAACAAACCTGGACCGGAGCCGACTGGGAGAATGTCCAGCGTCGAGTATGGGACTATATGGATGGAGCGCCTAGCATGGTGACCGATCAAGTTTATAATGTAGCTGAGGCCAGCTGGACAAATGTATCGCGTGTTGGCTATCAGCTGAATGATGCTGGTCTTTGGAATACGTCTGTTTCTCAAGTTTGGGATACAGAGATGGCTTCCTGGGAAAGCACTCAACGCCAGCTAGTTGATTTTGGTGACGACCTCGTCATTGATTCCGTTACAGAGCAAAAATGGGAAGACGATGAGTGGCAAAACACCCTGCAAAGTACCCAGGAGTTTGATGGCACTACGATCAACCGCTACCAGGATCGTTGGGATGGAGATGAAATGGGATGGAGGTCTTTTGGACGCTACCAGGTACAGCTCAACGAACTTGGCTTAAGCGTATTAGAACAAGGTTGGCAGTACTGGTCAGGACAGCTTATGGACTGGTTCAATGTGAGCAGCACAGATCGTCGTCGATTCTTCTATTCTGAAGTTGTCGTGAACACGAATGAGCCACTCCCTGATGCTAGTTGCCTGTGGCCTAATCCTTATCAGAGTGGGCAGCGAATTAGCTGCGAGTCATTACCGCAAGATGGTACAATCATGCTAGAACTCATCAACAGTGCTGGACAGGTTGTGCATCAGCAAGCGTTAGCCGGCGGTACGGATTTCCAAATCCAGGCTAATCTGCCGTACGGCTGGTACCTCACTCGACTGCATCATGCTGGCCAGTTGGTACATGTTCAACCTTTGGTATTCATCCCCTAATCCCCTCCCCCTAAATCTGATATTATGCGATACTTAAAATATATGTTGGTGTTTGTTGTGTGTCTATCCTTTTTCAAAGGTCAGGCGCAGGTCGACGATACACTGCCACCCTGGGTTATGATTCCCTTCAATTTTAAAATCATCGGGCTCCATACCACAGACAATGGTTCCGACTGGGCACGGGTGCTTTTCCGTTCCTCGAATAATCCTGATCAACTCATTCGGGGATTAGGGCAAATGTTCTATGATCCAACAGACTTCCCTGGCGGAGAAGGCTGGGTTCGCGATAGTATGTTTTTGACGGGAGTAATGACATCTCCACAGCCTCCTCAGACGGCTGATAACTGGCCGGGAGGACAGCCTCCTTTCCCAATGCAGTTGGATGCTTATCTCAGTGAGGGAGACGGAATGCCGCTTGTCCCCCCAAGGCCGGTAACGGTGAGAGTTATCCGCGTCTTCTTCGAAGAATTGAACGAATAATCACACCCTTTAGATTATAACCTTATGGTCGCTCCTGATAACGTTCAGGAGCGACTTTTTTCGTGCGAAGTGACGCTTCATGATCTATCTTTGCGCTCAATTCTCTGACAAAAGTTCCAAGTAATGAAATGGATGTTATGCGCTCTTGTACTACTCACTCTAAGTAGTTGTACCGCTGAGTTTGAGGGAGTTTGGGGTAGTACTTCTAATGATGAAGACTTTATAGTAATTCGACGCCCAGAACAGGCCGAGGAGCAACTATGGGCGGTAAGCTCTGATATCAAAGTTTGGGAAGCCTGCCGAAAGATAAATGGCCGTGAGTATGCTGGCCGACGCCTAAGCTTAGAACGAAAGGGAGATGAGCTTATAGTAACTGACAAATACAATACTGATACTCCCGTAAAGACCTACAAGTTGCTGCCGCCAAAAGGACTAATGATGCGGCCCTGGCTCACCTATCAGCAGATGTCAGCTGATTTTCCACGACAATACATTGCGGACCCTGATACCATTGTCAAAACGGCTGCTGGAGCAGAGAAGTGGTTTTACCCCGGCGACTTGGCACTCATCTTTGCGGACGATAAGCTCATTAAAGTGCGGGAAAACTATCGGTTAAACCGTAATTACAGCCTGGTCTGGCCAGGAATGGAGCGAGAAGTTGTACTACGAATTCTTGGCACACCAGATCGAAAGAGCGTCCTGGATGGGGAATGGAGCTATGGCCTGGAGGCAAAATTATTCTTTGAGGAAGATATTCTAACCGAGGTCCAATTGTTAGACGCGACTAAAGAGATTGCAGCTGCGGATGCCGAGCGAAGGGCTACCGAGCTTGGTCTGCGCGACAAAATACTTCCGTTGATTGATCAGCAAAAATGGTATGAGCAGGATGCAGAAGTGGTGGGCAAATTATTTGATGAAGTAGCAAAAGCAGGCCCCGGAGGGCGAGCAGGAACCATTGTTGCAGCTTTCACGAAAAGAAAATCGCCAGAGATAAACTATCCAATGCTGACCGCAATGAGTAGCTACCTCAGTACCAGTGCACCTACTACGGAAGAACTGGCTCAATCTGTCGGGGCAATGGACTTAAGCATGAATGACATCCGAAAGAATAGCATTCTGCGTAAAGAAGTGCAGGATTTTGCCATGGAACGCCCGATCTATGCTGAAGAACAGGATATGATTCTAATTCGCTCCAAAGGAAAACACAAGTCTGGTGAGGTCGTAAATGTCTACCAGGCTATGTTTGTCCGCGGCAGGCAGATCAACATCATCCAGTTGTCCTTCTTATCCGGGCAAGAACAATCCTCTACCGACGACTTTCAGAATATAATCGAGCAGATTGAACTGTAGCCCTACTTGAAAAGATCATCATAGTCGCTTCCTTCCGCTTTGGGAGGTGACTGTGGTCTTTGCTGAGGCTTAGGCTCAATGGGAGGAAGCTCCAGGGTTTCGCTTTGGAGTTCTTCATACTCCACGAACTCTGATTGACGCTGACGCTCTACTTTTTCCTGCACATTCTTGATTTTCTTGCGAAACAGGGCTCGACCCAGCAAGAATACGCCCACTACCGGTGCTCCAATTAGTGTCAAGGCGGCCATGGCGGCACCCGCAATCAAATTGCGGCGGAACAGTTTGCCAATCCAGCCGAAGTAGTCGAGGATCACTTTGTGGTCAATAACAGCCGTAGCAATTACGATCACTGGTAGGAGGAACCACAGGAGGCGGAAGACAATCTGGACAAACCAGAACATGGCGATGAAGAAGAGAATCCCAATCACGATGCCAACTATGCCTGAGAACGGGCTGTTGTTGTTGCCACCAAATTGATAGGACCGTTGGGTAGTCATGTCGTATATTTTTTAAGTCCTTTCGGACAATTTTCTGTCAATATAACCCATTTCAAGGGAAGGAAGTTGGCCGAGGATTCATCCTTTCGACGAGTGGATGTTTTTTCTATACCGAGGTGGATCGTTCATGGCTAAGGCCGGACATCTGCCTCAATACCGATTGGCATTCCACCAAATTAGGCCTACTTTTGTTATTCTCAGTGTGAGTGATCATAACCGCTAGTGTGTCCGGCCAAAAGTACCGGTTCTAATTAAGCTGGCGAAATTCGGTTCCTCACCATTTAACTAAGAATTGAAGACGATAGTAATGCGATATTTTCTCCTCCTATTCAGCAGCTTAATCGTTTTGAGTCTTTCTGCTCAAAAGACCATGGAAATTGCGGCCGAGACCAAAGGCTGTGATGGTAAAGCACTTTTCCTCTATACTTTTGATGGTACCTCCTTCAAACCATTTGCAAGTTCAAATGCAGAAGAGGACCAATATGCATTTACGGTGCCAGCAAAAGGCCACCAGTTCTACTACTTCGGCCCAGACCCGAGTCATCTCACTCCAATCATTCTAGGAGATGAGCCCGATGCGGTGCTTACTACTAGCTGCAACGGTGCGTTAGGTACTGGCGTTCGTAACTCTACCATTAATAAGCAGTACAATGGACTCAAAGCAGAATTTGGCCGCATTAATGGAGAGAACCAAAAAGCAATCACGACTTACCGCAGAAGCTTCCGCGATCCAGATCTCAAACCACAGAGTATTGAAATGATGGCTGAGGTAGATGCTGCTCGCCTGCGTCTGTTAGATTCCCTCAAGAAAGCTAATCCCTTCCTAGCCCGAGTAGCTGCCCTCAACACCTACTTGAGCTATTTCAATAATGGAGAGGAGGAGTACGACAATGAGATTGCCTACTTCGCGCGTGAGTTTTTCCAATTTGTAGATTGGAAGGATGAGGGTTTTCATAAGCTACCATGGGTGTACGAGAGCTTCAAGAATTATACTTCTACTTTGTCGCAGGTCTACAAAGATGATGTGCAGTTCATTGAAGTGATGGGGCCAACCTTCGCTGAAATTCCGGAAGGCAGCATGGCCGAAAAACTCGCCTTAGGTGGGGTAGTGGCTATCCTCAAGCAGAAAAACCATCCTGCCTTTGCCCACTATGCTCGTCAATTTATCGATCACTTTGGTGAAGAAGACCCTAATGCAGCAGCTGACCTAGAGCGTCAGATTGAAAGTCAGAAGAGCTTTGTCGTAGGAGGCACAGCGCCTGACTTTACCCAGCAAACGCCAGAAGGAGAAGACCTGAGTCTAAGCGACTTCCGTGGAAAGGTTGTACTCGTCGATTTTTGGGCCAGCTGGTGTGGGCCATGCCGTCGGGAGAACCCTAACGTAAAGCGCGTGTACGATACCTACCGCGAACAAGGTTTTGAAATTCTCGGCGTGAGCCTGGATCGCACCAAAGATCGTTGGCTCAAAGCGATCGCTGATGACGATCTACCTTGGCCACATGTAAGCGACCTAAAAGGATGGAAAAATGAAGTAGCACTACTTTACAGCGTCAGCTCTATACCTCACACTATTCTCCTGGATCGTGAAGGCAAGATCATTGCCCGCGGCCTACGCGGACCACAGTTAGAGGCGAAGTTGGCTGAGATTTTTAGTGCGGATTAATATCTGTGAACCACCTAAGGGTTTCGATAAAAATCTTTGATGGACAAAATCCGTTCATCAGGCTTCAGCCTGATTGTGAAATGGGTCGCTCAGAAGTCCATGTTACATCATGAAAGAAAGATACATCCGGAATAATCAGCCCCATATTCAGCCGGTGGGTGGTGCATTCAGTGTTACTTTACTTGCTCATGATGCTGTACCTGTCGCAAAAGTCAAAGAAATTCGTCGACAGCGTGATGAAAGTTTATCTAAGCTTGTTGTCGGCGATTCCGCAGATGAAAGAATTGAATGTCACCAACGCTACTTCGAAGCCTTAGAACAATTACTTGATGACAGAGCGAATCAATGTCATCTTTTCCGAGATGAAAGGGTTGCCGACATCATTATGGAGTACATTAGAAAACTCGATAGGCAATACTTTTATCTGGAGGCTTTGTGTGTGATGTCCAATCATATTCATGTACTGATGGATCTTTCGGTACAAGTTCCATCTGACTGGGATGGAATGTCCGAACTACCTGCTTATGTTCCGCTAAGTGATGTCGTTGGTCGAATCAAAGGAGGAATAAGTTACCAGTTTCATAAGTTGGTTGGCGATAAGCGCCCCCTGTGGGGTAAGGGATATTACGATAGATGCATTCGCTCGAAAGAGCATTTTCATTCGGAGCAGAATTACATCGTAAATAATCCCGTAAAAGCAGGGTTGGTATCTAATTGGAAAGACTATCCTTATACCTATTTACCTCCGCAGGGGTATTAATGACTGACATTAATTTGCTCTTAGCAGGCTGAAGCCTGCTGAACGATCCATTTACTTACGCGGGATATTCCACATAATTCCGCGGCGTCTCCCAGAGGCGAATACTCAATTCGTAGCGATCATCTAATTTGGCGCGGATACGCTGCCAGACCACGTAGCAAATGTTCTCAGCAGTGGGGTTGAGGTCGAGAAATTCTTCGGTATCAAGGTTGAGGTTTTTATGGTCAAAGCGGAGCTCCACCTCTTGCTTGATAATGTCTTTGAGGATCTTCAAGTCGATTAGATAGCCAGTTTCTGGGTCCACCTCACCCACGACCTTTACTTCCAATTCGTAATTGTGGCCATGATAATTGGGGTTGTTGCACAAGCCAAATACCTCCTTGTTCTTCTCAGCAGACCAAGCAGGATTGTGTAGGCGGTGAGCAGCATTGAAATGGGCACGACGAAACGCGGCAATACGCATAGTTATGACATCGGTTGATTAACAGTATTCCCAACAAAAAACCGGGCTTTAAGTTCTTGGGAATATAATTTGGCGAATGCCCGGGGAAACTTTAATTTTGACCTAACTATTTTGTTCATACACAGCACCGAGTGGCGCTGTTGAAAATATATCCTGTATCAGCCGCAATTGGCGAAGTGGGAGTTTTTGCAAAACGATATAGTATTCCGGGCAGCGAAGGTCCATTCCTTTTGAAGGACCATTGCTACTCTAAATATACCTAAAATAATAGCCGCAGTTAATCCTGTGGTTCTGTTTAGATGCTCAATTAATGAGTACTACTCTGGTGTAGAGTAGTCTATCCGTCCACCGAGGTGTTCGGGTAATTGGCCCTATCGTTTTCCTCCCTTCGGCTTTGGTAATGCTGGTACAGTCTACAATAAAACAGGCTATGCTCTTCGATGATATCATCGGGCAGGAACCGGCAAAGGCACTATTTCGACAGATGGTACAATCTGATCGTCTGCCTCATGCGCTGCTGTTTCTTTCGGCACCAGGCAGTGGAGGCTTGGCGCTGGCACTGGCATTAGCTCAGTTTTTATTGTGCGAAAATGGCGATGGTACTAATGCTTGCGGTGAGTGCAATCATTGCAAGAAAGCCTCCAAGTGGATTCATCCGGATCTACATTTCTCTTTTCCGACCGTTGGAACGAATGCTATTTCAGATCATTTTCTACCGCAATGGCGGGAAGTGTTAGCTACCAATCCGTATCTCGAGATTAATGATTGGTTGCAGCATATTGGTGCGGAGAATAAGCAAGGGAACATCAACAAGGAGGAGTGCCGAAGCATTATTCGCAAGCTCAGCCTGAAGAGCTTCGAAAGCCCTCGCAAGATTATGGTTATCTGGTTGCCCGAATATTTGGGTAACGAAGGGAACCGTTTGCTTAAGCTTATTGAAGAGCCGCCAGCAGAGACCACCTTTATCCTGGTAGCGGAGAACCAAGAGCTTATTCTGAATACGATCCTTTCTCGTTGTCAGCTGGTGAAGATCCCGGCCTTGCAGGATGAGGAAGTAGCTGCTGGTTTGCAGCAGCAAAAAGACATTCCTGCCGAAAAGGCAAGTGCTATTGCTCAGCTGGTAGCGGGCAATTTTAATGATGCCCTCAAAGCAACGCAGCAAGAAGAAAGCGATCAGGCAGTTGGTTTTCTGGATTGGATGAGACGCTGCTACAAGGGGCAACCAAGAGAGCTAGTGGAGTGGGTAGATGGTTTTGCAGGCCTTGGCCGGGAGAATCAAAAACACTTCTTACGCTATGCCCTGCACTTTTGGCGAGAATTTCTCGTTTTGAAAACTTTAGGCCCTGAACAGGTGCGTTTACGAGAGCGCGAAAAAAAGACTGCACAGGGCATGGCAAAGGTGATAGAGATTCCTCAATTGGAAGCGATTGTATCGCTGCTGGATGAGTGTACTTATCACGTTGAGCGCAATGCGCACCCAAAACTATTATTTCTGGATACGAGTATTCAGATCAATCATATTATTAAACGTTGGTCGGCCTACCAGCAGTTGCAGGAAAGGCGATCATTGATAGCTGGCAGCAGGTGAAACTCTTAGGTTTTTGAGTTGTTTCATCATAAGCTGTTCAGACCAAGAATATATAACAGCATGGGATGTACTGGATGTAGTGTGGCCCTGGAAAATGGAACCCCGAAAGGCTGTGGTAGCAAAGGCAATTGCTCTACTGGTGGCTGCAATCGGATGAATACCTTCGACTGGCTTACCCAAATGGATATGACCGATGTCGATGGTTTCGGAATTGTAGAGGTGAGTTTCAAAAACGGATCCCGCAAGAGTTTTTATACCATGCCAACACACCTTCACCTAACTACCGGCGATATGGTAGTAGTGGAAGCGAAGAGTGGCTATGATATTGGACGAATTAGTTTGTCAGGCGAGTTGGTTCGCCTGCAGATGAAAAAGAAAAAATTCAAAGACGAGCACCTGATTCATGCGGTGATCCGACGTGCAAACGAGCGCGATATGGAACGCCTGGGTGAAGCTCGCTCTTTGGAACGCCATACGCTGATTCGAGCTCGAGCCATTGCTCGTTCACTCGATCTGGATATGAAGATGGGCGATATAGAATACCAGGGGGATAAGCGTAAAGCTACCTTCTACTATACCGCCAATGGAAGAGTAGATTTCCGGGAGTTGATCCGGCACTATGCTCGTGAGTTCAAGGTGAAGATTGAAATGCGCCAGATCGGTGCCCGTCAGGAATCGGCACGGATTGGAGGCTTGGGGTCTTGTGGTCGTGAGCTGTGTTGCTCCACTTGGTTAACCGATTTTAAGTCGGTTTCTACTGCTGCTGCTCGTTACCAGAATCTGGCAATCAATCAAGCCAAATTATCCGGGCAGTGTGGACGATTGAAGTGTTGCCTTAACTATGAACTTGATACTTACATGGAAGCGGTTCGAGCTTTCCCGAAAAAGGCGGATCGAATCCAAACGGAAGTGGGTACAGCTACGCTGGTAAAGACGGATATCTTCAAGCAGCTGATGTTCTATTCTTACACTGAAGGACGTAATCGAGGAAAGCTTTATGCTTTGAGCATTGAGCAAGTTCACGAGATTCAGAAACTGAATAAGCAGGGCGAAAAGCCGATGGATCTTGGGCTGATGGTTATTGATCTAGGTGACGGCGAAGAGCAAGAACCAGATTATGAAGACGTAACTGGAGTGATTGAGCTTCCGCCAGAACAGCGCAAAAAGAAGAAGCGTAGAAATCGCCGTAAGAAGCCTTCTGGTGGCAATAAGCAAGGCGGTGGTGACAGCAGCGATAAGAACGGACAAAACAAGACGGAAGGCAATAAGGGAAAGCAGAAGTCTGGAAACCGTTCTAAGCAAAAGCCACAACAGCAAAAGCAACAGAAGCAGCAGCAAGAAAACAAGGGGCCACAGAATCAGACTTCTGCTGAAGAAGGCAAACAAGGAGGTGGTAATAACCGCAACCGGAATCGTCGAAAAAACCGACGCCGCAACAACAAAAACAAGCAAGGTGGCGGTGACGAGAAAACAAATAATTCTGATTCACAATAGCGTACTCTAACCAGTACAAACCAAACAATCAATGAAACGAGCATGATCTTATTTAATCATAATGTCACCCCGGGATCTGATTAAAGAAGGTTATGTGAGAGCGCAGCGGTTACAGATGTGCAGTCCTGATAGCTGTCGGGATTTTGAACTTTGGCGTAGCCGCAGAAAAATTTAAACGAATGAAATACGATCTCACTGTTATCGGTTCTGGCCCTGGTGGCTATGTAGCAGCCATCCGTGCCGCACAGTTGGGCCTGAAAACGGCAATCATCGAACGCTATCCAACACTTGGAGGAACCTGCCTTAATGTCGGTTGTATTCCCTCAAAGGCATTGCTTGATTCATCCGAGCACTATCACAATGCCGCAGAAAAATTTGCGCTGCACGGGATTCAGTTAAAGGATCTCAAGGTAGATATGCCACAGATGATCAAGCGTAAGAATGAGGTAGTTGCTCAGACTTGCGACGGTGTGGCTTTCTTGATGAAGAAGAACAAGATTGACGTATTCCACGGGCACGGCTCCTTCCAGGACAAGAATACAATCCTGGTGACCAAGGACGACGGTAGCGCAGAAACGATCAGCACGGATAAGACGATTATCGCAACCGGCTCAAAGCCGATTACCCGTGCTGCCTTTAACTACGATAAGAAGCGCGTGATCACTTCTACCGAGGCATTGAACATCACTAAAGTGCCAAAGCGAATGGTCGTAATTGGTGGTGGTGTTATCGGACTGGAACTCGGTTCTGTTTATGCACGCTTGGGCACAGAAGTAGAGGTAGTGGAGTTTGCCGACCGTATTATCGCCGGCATGGACAAGGACTGCAGCAAGGAACTGATGCGTGCACTGAAGAAGATCGGCGTTAAGTTCCACTTGAAGCATGCTGTGACTGAGGTGAAAGCTACTAGTCGTAGCGTAACCGTTAGTGTACAGAAACGTGATACAGATACCACTTTTGACCTGAAAGCGGACTACTGTTTGGTGGCCATCGGTCGCCGCGCGTATACAGATAAGCTAGGCTTGGAGAACATCGGTCTGGGTACTGATGACCGTGGTCGGATTGAAGTGAATGACCACCTGGAAACATCAATTCCTGGTATTTATGCCATTGGTGATGTGGTCAAGGGTGCTATGCTGGCTCACAAAGCTGAAGAAGAAGGTGTCTTTGTAGCTGAAACAATCGTAGGCCAGAAGCCTCATATCGATTACAACTTGATTCCTGGTGTTGTGTACACTTGGCCAGAAGTGGCAGGAGTGGGGCAGACGGAGGGTCAGTTGAAAGAAGCTGGTGTTCCTTACAAAGCTGGTAAATTCCCATTCAAAGCATTAGGTCGCGCCCGTGCTAGTACCGATACGGAAGGTATGATCAAGGTGTTGGCACACAAGGAAACTGACGAGATCTTAGGGGTACACATGGTAGGCCCACGTACGGCAGACATCATTGCGGAGGCGGTAGCTCTAATGGAGTTCCGTGCTTCGGCCGAGGATGCGTCGCGCATGAGCCATGCTCACCCTACGTATACGGAGGCCTTCAAAGAGGCTGCCCTGGCGGCAACGGATAACCGTCCATTGCACATTTAAGCGCATACTACCGTAAAAGGATAAGCAGAAGAGGTTGTGATCATTGATACGCTTTTTGAAAGCATTTAGTCAATAATCGCGACCTCTTTGTTATTTCAAGACGTTTGTATTGATATCACTCACATAACTCTTTATTCGATGGCAGCTTCTGCTGAAATGCCTTACTTCATCAAGCCTTCACAGGCACTCACTACTGCCGAAAAGCACGAGGCGTATCAAACCGCTATTCAAGCTATCGAAGCCAATATTTTTGGCGAAACGGATGAGACCCTCAAAATGGTGACGATCAATTGCCTGCTGAAGACGTACTTGCCTTATTACTATTGGGTCGGTTTTTACCAGGTGAAGAACGGCCGCCTCACGGTGGGACCATACCAGGGGACGTTAGGATGTTTGCATATCGACTTCGGCCGCGGCGTTTGCGGTAAAGCAGCCCAAACCCAGGAAACGCAACTCGTGGAAGACACCCACGCCCTCGAGCAAGGCACTGCACATATCGCTTGCGACCCCAATTCACAATCAGAAATTGTCGTCCCAGTCTTCAATCCTGCTGGTGACCTTATCGCCGTTTTTGACGTTGACAGCACCCTAAAAGGCTCCTTCGATGAAGTAGATGCAGCATACCTGGAAAGCTTACTCAAGAAAACATTCGCCGAAGGCTAAAGAAGAAAAAACGATAATTCCCACCTAACCACCTAACCACCTAACCACCCAAGGCACCGAAGTTCACCTAAGTATACAAACCATATTAACAGTAGCGTCCAAGCCAACTGATCAACTAATCCAACTAATTCAATTCACTCAACTAATCCAACCACCTAACCACCTAACCTTTCAACTTCTCATTATTCGCATGTCGGTCTTTATCTCGCTGCGTCTTCTTCGCTAAGTTTCGTTGCAAGGCTTCCGTAAGGTCAACCCCGGTTTGATTGGCAAGGCAGATTAGAACAAAGAGTACATCGGCCATTTCATCGCCTAGTTGTGCAGGAGCGCGGCGGGCATCCTCGGGGCGCTTGAAGGATTGTTCGCCGTAGAGTCGGGCCATGAGTCGGGCCACCTCGCCCACTTCTTCCATTAACACGGCAGTGTTGGTCAACTCACTATAATATCGAATACCAATGGTGTTGATCCATTCGTCTACCGTTTCTTGTGCTGCTTTGAGGGTCATGCCTTTCGTTTGATTGTGAAATAGAGGGCTAATAATACACCATTTTATACCGAGGCCGAAGAGGTTTGGGAATCCAAACCTTCTGCGCCTCG
>CAJXOS010000133.1 GCA_913057725.1 uncultured Lewinella sp. | reverse complement strand
TCCTTATATGCCTTACATGGTTCAAAAAAACTTTGGTGCCCTTAGGTGTCTTAGGTGGTTCAAAAAACGGCCTCGACTTGACTAGAAGTCCTCCAGTTTAATCTTCTCCAGCATGTCATCGAAATCTGTTCGCCATTGGGGGTGGGTGCGCCAGCGGATATTTTGGCCATCGCCAAATTGACGGGGTACGATGTGATAGTGGATATGGAAAACATCTTGCTGCCCTTCCCGTCCATTACTGTTGACAACCTGCAGGTGATTAATTCCAAGCGCTTGCCGATAATACTTGGCCAACTTTCCAACTACAGAGATTACCTCACGGAGATCCTCATCAGAAACATCGAAGATATTCTCATAGTGTTTCTTAGGAATGACCAGTGTATGGTACCTGCTTACCGGATTGATATCCAAGAAAGCATAAACATGCTCATTTTCGTAGACCTTCCAGGAAGGGGAAGTACCCGCCACAATTTGGCAAAAGATGCAGTTGGACATGATTCTTGATTACAGGTTCTTCTAGCAAATAGTACAGTGACTGCTTCATCTAAATTACAGTTTATTTAACAATACATACCATGACCCATTTTATCATGACTTCTATCCACAACTACGTTCTAGTCTCTCCATCACCACTCATCCCACGATCCTTCCCGCTCAGAGATGGAACCTGTCCACTGATTGATAATTTGGGCGGGGCAATGCTGTTTTGACTAATTTCGGGCTTATCAAATGCGAACAATCACGGATCATCATGACTCGAAAAGAATTCCTCAGAATGTGTGGCCTGTTGGGTATCGGACTGCCTTTACAAGCAAGCACCTTAAGCTCCTGCGAAAAAGAAAATCCAACTCCTGCTTTTGAAGGCAAAGTACTGATCATCGGTGCTGGAGCAGCAGGTTTGGCGGCAGGTTATCTACTGCAGCAAGAAGGTATTGAGTTTGAGATATTGGAAGCTTCCGCCAACTACGGTGGCCGTATGAAGCGGACTACCGACTTTGCGGATTTTCCTATTCCACTCGGAGCAGAATGGCTGCATGTCGGAACTGGTGTCTTTGATGAGATTGTCAATGATGAGTCTGTCAATATCAATGTGGCCACTACGCCCTATGACCCTAATGTAGATTATGGCTTGTTTGAGGGTCAACAAATATCAGTAGCTGATGTAGGCTTTACCATCGATCGGAAGTTTATCAATTCTACCTGGTTTGACTTTTTCGAGCAGTATATCGTGCCTTCTGTACAAGACAAAATTAGCTTTAACACGGTCGTTACAGCAATCGACTATACTAGTGATCAGATTGCTGTTCAAGCAGCGAGCCAGGCCTTTTCTGCGGATCGGGTGATCATTACGGCCCCACTCAAAATCTTGCAGAATGGGGTCATCACATTTACGCCCGAACTGCCTAGTGACAAGAAGGAAGTCATTAACAACGCTACTGTCTGGGATGGATGTAAGGCCTTCATTGAATTCTCAGAGAAATTCTATCCGGCCTTTACAGCCTTTGAGATTACACCGGAAACAGCGGGCCAGAAGCTTTACTATGATGCCTCCTACGGGCAAAACACCAGCCAGAATATCATGGGCCTCTTTGCCGTGGGCGTGGCTGCTGACCCTTATGTGCAGCGTACAGACCAAGAACTGATCGAGTACATGCTGAGCGAATTGGATGCCATTTATGACAATCAGGCTTCAGCCAATTACATCAAGCATACCTTTCAGAACTGGAATACCGAACCACACATCCAAGGTGCGTATCTATTTGACTATGAAGACTGGCGTCGCGTTCCGAAGCTAGCCGAAACAGTGGACAACCAGCTCCTTTTTGCCGGCGAGGCCTACGCCTTTGAAAGCGACTGGGGAAGCGTACACGCTGCTGCCAGAGCGGCTAAACGAGCGGTGCAGGAGCTGGTAGGGTAGGACTGTAACCTCCCCTGCTCGTCCTGGCGAATAGGCTATGAAAACTCCAGGCGAAGCAACTGGTATCCTCATAGGTCCTATTGCCCTACCCAAGAAGAGCATTAGATTAATCCGTCAGCTTACGCATAACCCATTCTAACGGACCTGCCTCCTTATACTTACGCCATAGCACAGCAAAAAGTATACAAGCACCACTAAATACCAGGGCGTAGATCACGGAGAATTCTATACTATGTAGTCCGTAGCTATCCGGGCTAAATCCTTCTACCGCTCCCATGCCAATGACTACGTGTGCTACATAAAAAGTAAGCGCCAGCTGCCCCGTTTTGTAGAGCGCGTCGATCAAGCGATTTTCCTCTCGTCCTTGACAGATAAGGATACAAGCTGAAATGATCGCAATGGCGATGGCTATACCGTTGAACATATATAAAGGCAAAGGCGGCATAGGACTTACTCCGAATACATATTCCACTTCGGGGAAGGAAGGCCCAAGGGCAAAGATGGCCCAAGCAGAGAAAGCCTGAATGAGCACAAAGACCACAGTTGATCGCCAGAAGGCCTTCTTGAGGAACGTACGATCATGCAAATCCTTTTGGCCAAACCAATAACCGATGAGCATAAAGGCTACCCAAGGGATTACCGGGTGAAACCCATTGTAGAAGAGGTTACGAACGAAGCCATCAAGGGTCCAAAAGCCTTCGTAGCTGTAGTCATCAAAGTTCCACCCCATCTCATAATCCCAATATCCCATCAAGACGGGATAGACCAGGATTAGCAACACAGCGACTAGGGCAATGAGTGCTCTTTTACTGGTCAATAACAGCAGTGTGATAAGCATGTACACTCCATAAAAATGCAGGATATCGGCCGGCCAGATAAAGATATACGACAAACCAATAGCAAAGAGGAATAGGGCTCGCTTAGCTATTCGTACCCGCGCTCGCTGCAACTTGGCTTGATCATCATTCTGCAGTGCTCCCTTAGTCATCAATGCCAGGCCAACACCAGCCAAGACTACAAAGGTAGCGGCAGCTTTTCCATCAAATACGCCAGCTACCGACTGCAGCCAGGAAGCACCCGCAGTCCCAAAGACGACTTTAAAATTGACGATAATCATTCCAATTACCGCCAGCGCTCTGGCTACGTCAATACCGATGATTCGTTTTTTCACAGGTGTCTTTTTGCTTGTTGTGGAAATGCTTAGTCTCGAACCCAAATCAACAGTGAATGACCGGCCATTTTTATGTCGATTGTGTCGTTATTAGTGAGACTTACGAGCTCTTCCTTGTCGTCTACTCCATTCTCATGATCAACTGCTTCGGAGGTTCCAATAAGGCGCCAGTTACCGACTGGGAAATCAATATCAGAAAAGGTATTCGATTCCTCTCCAGCATTAAGCAGTACCATCACCTTCTCGTCTACGATATAGCCTAGCATGCTTTCGTCTTCGGGCGTAATCCACTGATAGTATCCTTCTGGCACTGCTTCAGCAACCCGGAATACCGCGCCATAATCTGATTGACGGAAGGCATTCAGTCCGCGCCAGAAAGCTTGCATGTTTTGGTAGTCATTGCTATTCTCTCGGGTTGGCTTTTGCCCTACTTGCTCCCAAACGAATTGGTTCGCCTTACGGTGATTGTAAGTATCTCGGTAACCGTGCATATACACATTGAAGCCTGCCTGTGTTTCCTTGACTACCTCCATCAATGGTGCGAAAGCTTTGCTGCGCATGATCTCTGAACCGCCGTGCGTAACGATAGGCCCGAGTGTGGTGTAGAGCAAGGTCGCAGCAATCTTGTACGCGCCTTGATCAACGGCGTAGCGGCCGTCAAAATCGTTGGTGCCGAACTGATCTGCCAAGGCGAAGTTATCGTGGATATCCAGATAACTGATCCCACTGAGCGGTGTTTTATCATCCGGGAATTTGTTGGCTAGGCCGCGCATCACGTTGTTTCGCTCTTCGTATTTGCCACCGGGCCAACCACGGTCATTTTCTTTAGATTTTAACTCAAACACCGGTCCCTTGTAGGCATTTCTAGAATCATCCTGGAAGAATGTGATCGGAGAATCCTCTTTGTACCAATCCCAGTCAGGGTTGTCCTCATAATTAGGATCGTTGGAGCCGATCCAGGCTTCGCCGTAAACAATCTTATCCCGGCCAATGGCATCGAGCAGGGCCGTCAAACTCTGCTGATCGATTTGTCCGGCTAGGTCAATACGGAATCCATCGATACCAAATTCTTTGATGTAGTATTGGCATTGATCAATCAGCCAACGTTGGGTCATCGGGCGGTTTTCGGTCTTCACCTCATTGCCATAGGCACCAATGTGTTCAAAGTCTTTGGTACGGTAGTAGTACTGCTTATCAATACCATTGAAGTTGAAGAACCAGCCGTTGCCATCCATGTTTTCGGCCGTGTGATTAGGTACGATATCAATGATCACAGCAATACCTTCATCGTGGAAGGCCTGTACCAAATCGCGAAACTCCTCCCGTTCTGTGCCGGGCTCCGTTCCTTTGGTCCGGTATCTCGACTCGACGGCCATCGCGAAGGAGGTCCGATAGCCCCACTGATAGTTCTCCTCGCTGACGCCCTGACTGATCATGTATTCATCTTCACCAAAAGAAGCCTTCCAATCGTCAGTTGGGAAATGAACATATTCTTGTACCGGCATTAGGTGCACTACATTCACTCCTAAATCGAGCAGATAATCAAAACCAATCTTTTCGCCACGACTGTTGGTCAGTCCCTTAGTGATCATACCTGGGAATCTGCCTTTATGTTCCTCCTTGACTGGGAGTTGATCGGTAAAATCCTGGACGTGTACCTCGTAGGCAATTACGTCCTCCAAGTTCGGAACCCCCGAGCTTAACGGTGTTGCCGGTTCGGTCCGATGCCAGATACGGCCTTTCCCCCAAGTATCATCACTAACTCTGGCGTAGGGATCATTCAGATGTACGGGGTTGGTCTCGTAGAAGAAATTACCAGGATCATCAGATCCATGGACGGTGAAGTCGTAATAGGTACCATGCAAATCTTCGGGAATAACAATTTCCCAAACACCTTGCTCATCTACCGTCAGCTCTTCCGCTCGATAGGCTTCATCATCATTGCGATCCTGGTAGAGATAGAGCTTAACCATCTCAGCACGCGGTGCAAATAGACGAACAGTAGTCACGCCATCATCAATGTTAGCACCTAACTCCTTGGTGGAAAAGGTCTCTCGGAACCATCCATCAAAGGAACAATGTACTTTGAGGTCCATACCAGGGATTTCGAGGTAGTAGACTCGGCGCTTGTCGAGGGGTTTGGCGGGTACAATTAGGGTACTGGCTGCACCATTGGGCAATACCCCCGCTACTGCGGTGACGTTCCCCTTGGCATCAGTGATCCGATAAGCTGCAGGTGTCAAGGGTCTGTCCACATTGATCTCTGCCCAAATCAGGTTTTCACTTTTAAGCTCGGCAGTAAGTGGCACCACATCATCCGCCTTCATGAACACCAGATCACCACCCTTTTCGTTAGGTGCATCTGCTGGAGGCTGTAACCATTCTCCATCGTTGATGCGGAACTTGAATTTGGTATTCGGTTCAATGGCAGAGAAGTCGGTATTATCGATCGTAAGCAACCATTGTTCCCCTGTCTTCTTTAGGCCCCAGGTATCTACAGACATGCTGTTATCCCAGGAACGGAACTCCCCTGTCACGATCACCTTTTCTGGTTGAACTTCGTAAAGTCCTTCATCAAAAATGAAGGTGAGTTTATCCCCGAAAACCCCATATCCTTGGAGTTTCTGTTCACCGGTAAAGGATTGACTCATTAGAGGAAATACCAGGAGTGTCAACAGCAGGAAAGAGAATGATTTCATGATGAGGCAGTATTCGTTTTGTAGCGATTGTAAAGCTAATAGACTTGTTGAATCAGCACAAATTTTTGCAGTGAGTGAATAGAACTCAAGTGCGCGGAAATGTATTGTTATACAATTCCTAAAACTAGTCTAAGTTGATACATGAAAGATCTAAGTTCGGAAAAGCTCGTAGCGTCTCGACCACTTCCTGGTTGCTCCAACAAGTACATGGACTGGGCAAAAGAGCTCAGGGCTAATGACATGACCACAACCCCAGAGATTCGCTTTGGAGCAAGAAAAATCAACAGATTCTCGGATACCTATTCCCTGCTTGCTATGAATTAATTCCCAAGATGTAGCCACCGGTTCACCACCGCTGAGGTTGCTAAAAAAGAACGGTTCAGAGGGTGTGCCAGCGAAACGAATTTCATTTGTATCCACCAGGGCTTTCCCTTCGGGATTTACCGTTTCGCCAAAGGCTTCTGGCTTAGTCGGAAATGGAAGTCGCAGCATATATTCTTCACCCAACAAGGCTTGGTTTATAGCCAAGAAGTTGTGTACATACTCATCGGTGACAATCTCTTTATCCCCAACATTATGTAGCTGGTAGGTAATGGAAAAACCATCATCATGCAAGGCTATGTCCTTCTCCAAAACATAGGCATATCCCAAAACAGCTTCCGATCGACATACAAGTGTTAATCGCTCCTTGCTTGCGCTCACCTGAAACCCGGCGGGGCGTATCTCATATGCTTTTGCAAAACTGTATGGTTCGTGATCCTTTCGCAATAGGCCGACACCAATTTTATGGAACCAAAATCCAGGCATTGCCTGATCAAACCCCAAGGCCGTGTCGATACCAAATTCATTATAAAAACCTTGTCCTAGTGAATCATCATCCAAGCTTTCAAAGCCCGCAAAGTCGCAGTCGTGGAAGGCCACCTTGGTGATCTTTCCAGTCCAATCGAAACGAGCGGATTGGTACCGTTCCAACGGGTCATCCAGATGAAGCTCAATGTTCTTATTGCGTAAGATATGCGGCATGACTACTAATGCATGGTTCCTGGGCAGGAAGATACTGCAATAGGTGTAAACTACAGAGATAAGCCAGGCAGCTGGTTTTGTCGCGAAGAACGATCCACAAAGTCTACTTGATTGGAATGCTACTCTCACTAATCAACAATACCGCATCAAAACCCTTTGCCAGTTGTAGCTCCTCCGATCCGTACAGATCAATGAAGGTATCCTTAACTGTTATCGCCTGCCGGCTCCAGTGCTCCGATTCAGATGAACCACTTCCTAGCTCAATGAAGTTTATCTCGCCCTGTAAGGAGCGGATAATGTGCTTAAGATCTAAAGTGTCCTCAGCAGGCTCCGCCATCTCTACTTCGCGCCCATAATTATCTACATAAGTTCCTCCTCCAGCAAAGGTTCCAATGATATAGATTTCCCCAGGATAGACTTTTTCCAGGAACGCTCCCATCACGGCCTCGTTTGAATTATGCCGGGCCAGGTGAAAATTGTGCCCCACAATAATGATTTTACGATTGCGATAGATGTTTTCGGTTAGCCATTCCACATTACTAGCCATCAAGGAATCTCTGTCGGCCCAGCGCTGATTCCAATCTTGCCCTTGTTTAAATCGAATCATATAGCGGAGATAGGCAATGCGGTTTTCAATCGTTTTCAAAGCCATCATGATCTGTCGAACAGGATATGTGCTTTTTGCGTGAAGCAAACTTTGATGTGCTTGCTCGTACTGTAGGATTAGTTCCTGAACGGCAGCATCAAGAAAATCACTAAAAGGAACCTTCCTACTGGGCAGGTCCCGCCTCATCCTACCAAACCTAGGCTCAAGTAGCGAGATGGTCGTCGTATCCAGATCAGCGGATATGAATAGCTCTCTAAGCAGGGGATCAAAGGAGCGAGCGGTGCGCTGCACATCAAAACCTGCTATCTCGATTTCATTTTCACGAACATATCTCATCAAGTCACGAAACTCTTCTGTGCGCCATGGACCAAAGAAACCACCGGTCAATTGCCGATCAGTCAAGTTGTGTTTCTCTTCATTCAAGACAATGAGTTCGCCGATCCCCGCCTCGAACAAGATCACATCAAAGCCATGCTGTTCATGTAGGTATTCGATGAGACGATTCCTAAGCAAGAACACCTCTCTGGATCCATGCGTAAACTCCCCAATACTGACGAAGCGCTTTTCGGCCACTGCCTGATCCAACTTATCAAGTGCAGTTCCAGAAAGAGGTCCTTCTACCGGTAAAGCAAGAACACGATCATCAGATAAGTCCGGTACTTCTACAGACGGATTCTGGCCAAAAAGACTAACCGTAGAGAGACTCAACAAGAGAAACAATTGGAAGAAGTTTGTCATCACATCGTAGTTAATTACTGATCGTATTCATAGATATGATGGAAAACATTGTGCGGCACCACTATAAGAACCGTATACAAGGTTTGACTAGGGGCTACCATTGCATCTTCCTGATCCGGTACCTGAAGTAAAGCCCTACAATCATTAATGAGATGGTATAGGTGCCATAAATCCAGCGATCATTATGCTCGTTGACCGGTATTAGCAATACAATGACCGTTGCAACTACGATAATGACAGCCATCGTTTGCATAATGTGTTGTTGAGAGCGGAACTTCATTTTGTCAGATATGCTGTAACAATAATGGATGTATTTCTAGATAACAGAAAGAGCACCCATTTTTACGTTTCTTGTCTCGGTGGTTGATCTAATGGAATGCGCACCACAAAAACACTTCCCTTTCCGACCTCACTTTCCAGGGAAATACTACCACCGAGCCGATGGACGATCTTGTGTACGATGGAAAGACCAAGCCCCGAGCCCGGATATTCCGCCCGACTGTGTAAGCGTTTGAACATCTCAAAGATCTTATCGTGGAACTCTCTGGCGATACCGATACCGTTATCGGTAAAAGTGAATTCGTGAGCATCCTTCTGCTGGTACCGTATACTGACCTTCGGCTGCGGATTAGTATTGTACTTAATTCCGTTTTCAATCAGGTTTTTGAATACCAAATACAATTGATCTGGAATAGACTGGATGCTAGGTAAGGGGTCAGCCTCCACTATTGCTTGCTGCTGTTGAATAAGCCGCTGCAGGTTCTCTTTGGTTTGTTCTACTAATTCTGCCGTATCAACGAGTTCGTATACTCCCTCTGACTTCGTCAAGCGGGAAAACTCTAGTGTTGATTCAATGAGTTGATACATCTGCTGACCACTGTTATTGACAAAAGCAAAGTACTCTTTGGTCTCGTCCGTAAGTTGCCCCGCCAGCTTCTTTTGAATCAGATTATTGAAAGACACCATGCTGCGAAGGGGCTCTTTGAGATCATGTGATGCGATGAACGCGAAGTTCTCTAATTCATGGTTGGTATCCTTCAGTGCATCGATGGTTTGGTTAAGCGCTATGGTCTGGTCATCTACTGCGCGTTTTAACTGATTGTTGTAGGCCTGTTTTTGCTGTGAGGTACGGTAGTAACTAAAGGCCAGCAGGCTAATCAGCACTAAAAGTGCCAGCGTACCACCAATCAGTATATTTCGATTTCGAATAGCCGTCTGTTGTCCTGCTTCACGCTCCCGAATAAGCTGATTTTCTGTTTCTTTTTGCCGGAGCTGATACTTCGCTTCCAGCTCGTTAATCTGGCTAGAGGCCTCCATGGAATTGAGGCTATCCCGAATCACAATGTATTCTTGCGTCAGTTCATAGGCTTTTTCCATATCACCAAGTTTGGCGTAGCTCTGGGCCGATAAATTCTTGAAGTCGACCTGATTTTCCAAAAGTCCATTTCTTTCGCTTAGCGCCAAGCCAATCTCCGCGTATTCGATGGTCTCTTCGTACTTCTCCCAATCAAAGTAGGTGAAGGTGATACCTTCGAGGCAAACACTTCTACCGCGGGTAAAATCAATTTCCTCCGCCAACTCCAGCCCTTCGTGCTGATACTGTAGTGCTAATTCAAATAGACCTTTACGACGGTGTACATTCCCAATATTACATATCGTTAGTGCCTCCCCAATTTTGTCGTTAATGGTTCGCCGTACTTCAAGGGATCGAGTATAGCACTCCAATGCAAGATCATAGCGGCCCAACTCACTGTGTACAATGCCGATATTTGAAAGGACGGCACTGATAATCAGCCTATCCTCTAGTTCTTCAGCTACTTCTAGTGCTTGATGAAAATAGGGCAGAGCCCTTTCTTTTTCCCCAGTCAGGAGGAGGATAAGTCCGGCGTTATTTTGATACCGACAAAGCGCTTGCCGCAGGCCTTCTTCTTCCGCCACCGCGATCGCTTGTTGGTAGTATTCGAAGGCTTTATCATACACCCCGAGTACGTGGTAATGTGCACCAAAACCATTATAGAAATCAGCAATTTTGACGGTGTAACCGATAGCCTCACAGAGCTGGATACCCTGTTCAAAATATACGAGGGCGCTATCTGAGGGCTCATCTCTGGGGCGGAAGCTGGAACCCGCGATGTACAGTGCGTCAGCCCGTAGTCTCTGATCACCGTCCTTTTCCAGAATCCGGAGCGCCTGGGCTGCGTATTCGTACTGCTTCTTCCAATCTGAACGGATGTAACTATTGGCCAGTTCGACGAGTAGCCTCGCCTTGGTAGAATCGGCCTTGCTAGCAGAAATGAGGTGTAGCAGGCTATCCTGCTGCACGGTTTGCCCTGAGCACCAGCTAAGGCTAGCACCCCAGCACAATAGAACCAGCAACAGAGATCTCAAGTTACTCATTGAGTAAGCAGTAGGTGTTTAATGTTTGGAGTGTTTATAGTGTTCCTCGTGCTTAATTGTAAGCTACAATTCTTCGTCGGCTTCGGCAATAATCTCCGTTAATAAATTGTCAAACGTAATATTTGGATGATTAAGTAGCAAAATAAGTGGATTATCTTCGAACACCTTACCCTCCTAATCAAAAGGAGCACACCACATATTAGAAGCAATCATTCTTTACAGTCTCGTACATTGCCTATCTTTCAGTTGGTACCCTACCGAATTTAGACCTCTACCAACAATTCTTACTTGAAATGAAAAAGAACGTCCTACTTCTAGTAGCGTACCTAGTTTATTGTAGTCTACCGGCACAAACACTACAACCAAATGGCGGCGGTGAAGTGATTTACGAAAAAACAGAACCTTGCGTCACTCCGCAAGAACGCCAGCAGATTGAAACCCAATTAAGCGCTAATCGTGAGCTGCTTATTGAACAAGGCACGCTCAAACCGGCATCACAACATCTCAAGACAGCCCCAACCTTCGAATGGTTCCTACAACCAGCTGCAGGGTTTACGTGGAATAGCTATTATGCGGTTAACAACTTTGTAGATCAGGCCGGTGCGGGCACCTTACTGGATTACAACTGTGATATGCGTACCTATGACGGACACCGTGGTACCGATGTAGATACTTGGCCTTATCCCTGGTACCAGTATGACAATGATTTGGTCGAAGTGATAGCCAGTGCCCCTGGAACAATTATCGGTAAAGATGATGGCCAGGATGATGACCACTGCGCCTGTAGTGGTACCTGGAATGCTGTTTATGTAGAACACTCTGACGGCTCCATTGCCTGGTACGGGCACTTAAAGAAGAATTCCTTGACCACGAAAGCAGTAGGTCAAACGGTAGCCACCGGCGAATACCTTGGTGTTTTAGCCAGCTCAGGTTGTTCGACTGGGCCCCACATACATTTCGAGGTTTATGATAGTGGTGGTAGTTTAATTGACCCTTATGCTGGTGCTTGTAATTCCTTGAATCCTAGTACCTGGTGGACCAGTCAACCCCTCAATCGAGAGCCTACGCTCAACACGCTGTTGACACATGATGATGTGCCGGTACATGGTTGTCCTGGCGTAAGTGAAGACCCTAAGATTGTGGATGCTTTTGCGCCGGGTGAGCGCGTTTACATGGCCGCCTACTATCATGATCAGACTACAGGTTCAAGCACTACCTTCCGGGTCCGGCAGCCAGATAATACCATTTGGCAAAGTTGGAATCATAGCTCACCAAGCACTTACACACGATCCTGGTGGTATTGGTGGTGGATATTGCCCAGCGGCGGACCTTATGGGACCTGGACATTTGAAGCGGACTATGAGGGTACAACGGTAACACGCTCTTTTGTATTCTCCAATGCTTTACCCGTAGAAGGCATGGTGCTGCACGGCGAAGAACAAGGGAAAAGCGAAGTAAAACTATCCTGGTCTACTCAGCAGGAGCGGAACAATTCTGGATTCGAAATCCAAAGATCAGCAGAAGGCGAGCGCTGGGAAGTGCTCGACTTTGTGCTCGGCCAAGGTGATAGTGATGAAGAGTCGTTTTATCAATATCTGGACACCAACCCCCTGGCAGGCCAAAACTACTATCGCTTACAACAAAGAGATTATGATGGCACCACGGCCTATTCTAATATTGTAAGGATCGACCGAAAGGCTTTTGTTCAAGTTTATCCAAATCCGGTGACAGATCAGGTATACATCGACGGAGCGCAAGACGCCCTAATCAGCATTGTAGACCCACTGGGGCGTGAGGTACTGGCACCACAGATTAGTACGCAGATCAACATTAGTAACCTACCAGCAGGAATGTATTGGGTAAAAATTGAGGATCGCGGACAGGAAATTGTACGTCGGATTGTAAAGCAATAGAACAAGGAATATACTGCCAGGCTAGTTAGCCTACTTCACGGCATAGGACAATTCCACCATGCCATCTTGATAAGCCTTGACGTCCTCAAGGTGGAGTGGAATTTCCTTTCCGATAAAATCGAAGAAGAGCGTTCCTCCACCCAGGATGATTGGCATGATGGAGAGGGTAATCTTATCTACCAGATTTGATTGTAAAAATGCCTTGGCCAGGGCTGCTCCACCGACTAACCAGATGTTCTGGTATCGGGCTTTTAGCTGTTCTTCCACCAGTTCTACAATATCACCGTGAAAGAAGCTAACACTTGCTCGATCCGAAGACAAGCTACGGCTACTAACAACCACCACCGGTTTATCGCCATAGGGCCACCCGAGCTGTAGTGCCAGTTCGTAAGTATGGGAGCCCATCACATAACAGTCAATACTGGCCAGGTAATCGGCGATATCTTCCTCGGTCAGGGCTACTCCTTTGTCGTATTGATCCTGCGAATGCATCCAATCGACAGTACCGTCTTGCTTAGAGATAAAGCCGTCCAGGCTAGCGACCATATGGAGGGTAAGATTGGAGGTTTGTGTTGGTTTCATATCGCTTTCCCAAAATGGTAATAAATGAACACCTGCTTCTCTCAGATAAGTTAAGCAATTACCTCCAAAAGTTGACTCATACTTAAGTTAGCTCACCTCCATCCACTCCCCATCTTCAGGAACCAACGCCTTGTCTTCCCATCCATTTGCAGTTATTGCTTTTCGTAGGTCTTCCCTGGTGGTAGGGCAATGATTGACGGCTTCGACATGGTTCATGATCACCGTCTTGGGGGCTGTTCGGGTAAATTTCAGAATGTCTTCCATACTCATGAGGAGCGGCTGAAATATATCCAGCTGTGCAGAGCCACAGGCTACCACACTAATAGCTGGTTGGTAGTCTGTCAAAACCTTTTCTACATCTGGCGTGTAGATCGTATCTGAGCTCAAGTAAATGGACGGTTGGTTAGGTAACTCAATATAGAAGCCCATAACATTGCCCATTGGTTTGGCCACAAAACCATAGCCGTGGCGGGCAGGAATACCCTCAATCTGCCCACCTAGGAATTCGCTACGCTTCCAGTAGTCAACAGTCTGGCTAACGTGGAGCCCTTTCTTCTCTAGAGTCTTAGCGTCCTTGACACTACAAATCACCGGAATCTGTTTTTCTCGTAGGAAGCGTTCCCCTTCTGGGTCTAAATGATCGGGGTGAAGGTGGGTAATGAGGCAATGCGTCACCCACATCAAGCTGGCTTCCATATTATCTGGCGGACCAACAATAGGATTGCGCTTGGGTTTGAATCGAAATAAGGTAAGGGTAGGCATGAATCCCTTGGCTCCAAGCATCGGATCGACCAGGATAACCTTATCGTCAGCTTCGATGATCATGGTGGCATTCCGAATATGTTGAATTCTCATGTGGAACTGGTTTTATGAATTTGCCACAAAGAAATGCCCTTCCGGATCGCTGCTCATTGATTCAAATCAAGAAATACGTTTACGGATGCGACTCAGTGTTTCTGGCGTAATACCCAGATAAGATGCGATATGGTATTGCGGTACCTCCTGCAGCCAATTGGGTCGATAGATTTGCAATTCGCTGTAGAGCTCTTCGGGCTCTTTGGTCATTCGATTGTATTCGAATCGTTCCTTATTCTTCAAAATGGATCGAAACGTGATATCGACAAAGGATTTTCCGCAACTGTACTTTTCGTGAAGTTGAGCAAACCGCTCTTGCCCGAGTTCCAATATCTCCACGGCCGAAAGTGCCTCCTGGTTTTTATTCGTCCTACCACCCTGAATAAAGGAAGAGAAATCGGTGATAAACTGCGGGCTAGCGTAGAAATTGATATTGATCTCCTTTTTCTCTGTTCGGTAAAACTCCCGCACTACTCCTGTATTGAGGAAACGGAGTTTGCGCTCGTGAGCAGACTCATTCAGCAATGGTGTATGCTTGGGATAACGCTTAAGCGTGAAGGCATCGATAAGCTCTTCTACCCCATCCCTATTCATTGGGAAGTTGGTGTGTAGGAACTGCGCTATTTGTTCTTTACTCTGCATACCTGAATTTTGGCTGAGGTTATTTCTTGTAACACACTTGTTGGTAAAATGGATGAGTCAACCGCTACCATCTAGTTTGGTACTTCACTATTCCTCGCTGGCAAACGTCAATGAGGCAATTTTCCATTTGCCATTGTGCTGGATAAAGGAAAACAGATCGTACCCACTCCAGGTCATCAGCTCCTCTTCGGTACCAAACTTAGCATCATAGTGTGCCCAGGCGCTGGCCAACCCCTCTCCTCTCCTACTGATCTCTATGGTATTGGGTGTTTCTTCAAAAATGGGTTGGCTATCAGGTCCATCCTTGGTCTTAGCTACGAATTCTGAGATGGTATTGATATTAATCGTTGCTAAGGAATCCGGGTGAGCTTGCCAAACGGTTGTCAGCACCGCCCTATCGGTGAAGTATTCGGCGTAGGCCTGCCAATCCCGATCCGACATCATCTGGTAGTAGTCTCGGATGAGTTGTTCTAGCTCAGTGGCGATGGGGTCAGCGGGTGGAGTTACTTGTTCTTCCACACCACATTGAGTAAAAAGTAGGGCTACAAGGATTGTAAACAGGGCATTTTTCATGATTGGTGGATTGAAATGTTTAGTCGTGAATTCCAAGCGGTAGCTACCGTAATCGTATTCGTTGTCCGATTGAATATCATTTCTCCAGAAACTGGTCCAGCAACCAACCGTTAAGGTCAACCGTCTTTTCAGTCAGCGCTTTTCCAAAGGCAGTCAATTCGTACTCAACCCTCGGAGGTACCTCAGCGTAAACCTTTCTTTCCAGGATTTCGTGCTGCTCCAATTTCTTTAAGGTTACGGATAACATTCGGGAGGAGATGCCACGAATATTCGTTTTCAGTTCGCCAAAGCGTAAACGCTCATAGTAGGCCAAATTATAGATTACGAAGAGGCTCCACTTATCCATCAGGCTCGCCATCATGTCTTTAGTGATGCAAAAGCCTCGCTCTTTACGGTTCTGGATAGAGCGCTGGAAAAAATGTTCCACTTTATTTTTGAGGCTAAGCGTCTGATTCTCAGCTTTAGTTACTTCCATGTTACTAGGTTAACTTCTTGTAACATATTGGTTATCAGATAAATGATCTATAAATTTACAATAGTTACCAAAAGTAACTAATGCACATCAAACTTACAAACATGACCACCGCACCACCAAAGGCTCAGCTCATTCAAGCTCTCCAAACCAGTTTTCAAGATGCCATAGATTGGATCAATGCGCAGCCGGAAGACCACTTCAATAAAGACCTCGTTCCTGGCAAGTGGACCATAGCAGGGCACCTTTATCATCTCATCAAAAGCACCAAAGCGGTGAGCAAAGGCATGCTTATGCCCAAGATGGGTTTGCGGACGATGTTCGGGAAGAATAATCGCCAGGAGCGTACGTATGACGAAATGGTCATGAAGTATGAAGCAGTCCTTGCAACTACCAATTTGAAAGCACCAAGTAGCTACGAGGCCGAGCCCGGCCGGACTTTCGAACGCGCTGCATTGATTCTACGCTTCCAGGGAGAATTACAAGATATGATCAACGCCTTAGACCGCTGGTCAGAGGAGGATATGAGTGCGTACATTATGCCTCACCCAGCGGTTGGAAAATGTACGATTCGGGAGTTTGTCTACTTCACCACTTTACACACGTATCATCATTTGGATATTCTGAAGGAGCAGTATGCAAAGTAGGCTAGTGAGGACTACCGGAGCCTAATTAACCGCCCTTCATCCCCCTCATCTGGGCTATCAGCATCTAGCAAGACGACTAGTTCACCACTTGGCAATTCGGCTATGTCTCGCACGCGGCCAAGACCTTCCCAGAGTTTCTCGGAAGAGTCATTACCAACATCGTAGCGGATAATACACTGTTGAGACAGAGATCCCATCAGATAGGCGCCATTGTGCTGTGTATAACGACTATCGATGAGCTTCACCAAACTGGAAGGTGCGATACTAGGCGTCCAGCGGTGGATAGGCAGTTGAGAAATCTGCTGTGCTTCTTCTTCCGTCATTGCTGAAACAGCAGTACCGTCATAGTTGAGGCCATGCGAAAAGGCCGGCCAACCGTAGTTTTCGCCTTTGAGAATGACGTTTAACTCGTCACCGCCCTGGGGTCCATGCTCGCTGGAATACAAGACCCCACTGGCCTGATCGAAGTACAAACCTTGTGGATCGCGATGACCATAACTCCAGATACTGGTGGGTTGCGTTTGCCCATCAAATACCGGGTTATCAATGGGTACTTGGCCATCTTTCTTCAAGCGGTGAATTTTACCTACATCTGAGCCCAGGTCCTGACCGCCAGGTTCTGGATATGGATTACCACCACTACCCTGACTTACAAAGAAATGATCATCATCCTGCCAGGCAATACGGGAACCAATGGAAAATGCATCCGTTTCAAAAACCACATTGAGGTTTCTGACAGCACCCTCACGCAACTCGAAGCGCCCTACTCGCATCCGGTAATCTGGTCCTACATAAGTAAAGTACACCAGGCCATTAGTGGCAAACTGTGGGTGCAGACTCACATCCATTAAGCCACCATAAGTGAGATAACCGTCTGAAACCGTTGACACCCCTGGCAAATTTTCCAGTCGACTGATGGTTCCATCATTGTAGTAATAGAGCTGCCCCAGTCTTTCGGTAATCAGATATTCGTTTTCATCAATGACCTCAATAGCCCAGGGAATGGTAAAGCCCTTGGCCAGCACATCATGCCCATCTTGTGTTTCTGACACCGCCCGGACTGTTCCAGTCGGTTTCACATCGGAATCATCATTACAAGTGGATACCAATAAGACGAGTAGAAGTGGTAGGAGGTGGTGTAGAAATTTCATCGGATGTGCTTTACGAGTGATGGCAGGCAGTAAAAACTGTCGCTAAGTAAAGTTAAGATGAATATTGGTTTTCAGGATCTTAGGTATAGGAGCTACACTAGATGCAGCTTCCACAAACAAAAAATGCAACGACCTTTGGGACTAAAGGCCGTTGCATCAAGGCAAATTGGGAAGGCAGATTAGATTCTACTCTACCTTCAACCCTTGCTGTTCAATAATGAATTCAAAGGCTAATTCTTCCAGGCGTTTTCCATCAGCAGTAGCATTCCAGATTCCGTGTCCAAGCCCCTCAAACGGATAGAAGACATAGGGTACCTGATTAGCCTGATAGATCGTTTCTAACTCTAGCGCGCTGCTAAACAGTACAGTTGGGTCATCGGTACCATGAGCGATGAATAATGGTGGGTCATCAGCATCAAAACGATTCAGACCATATACCGTTTCCAAGGCATCCAAAGCTACCTTTGATCCCCAGTGATTAATGATCGTGTGAACATTGTAGGATTGATCCAAATTAGTACTGGTTAGTGTTGGATCGTCCGTACCACTTAATTCATCTCGAAAATCCTCCGGGCTAGAAACACCAACCGTAATCGCCGTAATCGCTCCGGCGGAGCCTCCTCCAACGGTGATGTAATCGGTATTAATATTGTAAGTCTTTGCATTTGCCATCAGCCAGCGCATAGCCGCTTTTGCATCTCGTTGGGCAGGATAGATGGCCAAGTATTGTGCCACGTTCTCTTCCGGTAGGATTTCAGCATAATCCAACCAGGCTTGAGGCACGGTTCCTTTATCGCGACTCACACGGTAGTCAATAGAGATAAAGACCCAACCTCGCGAGGTGTAGTAGTTGGCCAAGTTGATAATAGCTGCAGCTTGTTTGCTGCCCCCTGTAAAACCACCACCATGAATGAATAGGTAAGCAGGTCGGTTCTGACTGTCATTGTCTGGCACATAGACATCCAGCTTCAAGGGCATGGTTGTCGTTTCTGCACTGTTTATGGTGGTATGGCTTAGTCCTTCTCCATAGGTAAGGTCTTCTTCAAGAAGAACGTCATAGGTGGAAGTAGACTGAACAGTTGGAGTTTCACTTTGAGGGTCAGGGGTTGTTCCATCATCATCGTTTCCACAGGAGACTAGCAGTACGGCGAATAAAAGTAAAAGGGAAGATCGCTGCATTATTCAGATTTTAGATTGTTATGCTTCTTGGACCAGATTCGACTCCAATGGTTTAGTGGCCTCCCCTCCTTTTATGCTGTAAATTGTGCAAGATGCGCACCTACTACATGTCATCCGGATAGGCGACTGGGCGGTTCTGTTGACTCCGTAACTTCAGAAACCTCAAGTGGGATAAGGCCGCCGAAGCAAAAGTAGGGGTGCTCTGATAGGGCATACCGAAATCGTGGCAAGTCTGGATCAAGATTTTGGTAATCTGGGGGTAGTGAACATGGCATATATTAGGAAAGATATGATGCACCACATGGTGGTTAAAACCACCAAACAATTGGGTGGCCAACCAGCTTCCCGTCGCAAAATCGGTGGTGGTGATCAATTGGTGCCGAATCCAGGAATGAGGGAGTTGTCCATCCGCATCAGGTGCGGGATAAACGGAGTGTTCACCAATATGCGCAGAGATCAGGACTAACATGGTAGTGTAGCTCGCAACCACATGAAAGAATAGAAAGCCCAGTAGGATTTGCCCAAAGGAGAAGGGCAACAGCCAATAAGGCAGCAACAACATACGACTAAAGAAAAGGGCCTTGCCAAGGAAAAGCTTCACGTATTCCATGCGTGGGTGCTGATGGTCGGGCTTGCCGCTGATCGTTCCACTGAAGAACTCCTTGAAGTCTCGAATGCACAACCAGATCAAGGTATAGAATGCGTACAGCACCGGCATGTATAAGTATTGAAATCGGTGGAACTTCAAAAAGCGGGCGTTCGGGAATATTCGTACCAAATTACTCTGCTTGATGTCCCCGTCCATATCGGGAATATTGACGTGCGGATGGTGCGAATGAAC
>CAJXOS010000132.1 GCA_913057725.1 uncultured Lewinella sp. | reverse complement strand
CTTAGAGCAAGAAAATTCCCAACACGCTCTTAATCTTGGCATTCGTAGTAGTTAAGTCATAAGTAAGTACCCAATTAATTCTACAAACAATAATACACGCAACAATGAAAACCAACGCACTAAAGGCTATTGGGTTCGGCCTTCCAATCCTCGGTTTGATCTGCATCTTGCTTTTTTCCCTTACAGCGGGGAAACTTCCTTTCGTAATGCAAACACTAGCTACATTCCTTCTTTTGAGCGTAGCATCAATTATCATTGGAGGTTTCTTGGGTTTTTTATTTGGTATCCCCAAAAAGCATTCCGGTGGTCAAAACACCGGACAGCAATTATACACGTCCAATACTAATCTTGAAGAAATATCAGACTGGCTAACAAAATTATTAGTCGGAGCAGGTTTAGCGCAATTCACCGAGTTATTTGGATTCCTAAAGAGTTTCGCTCATGACATTGCGAACAACTTAACCGCAATCGGTAACGAGGAGGCTTTTATAATAGCCTTAGTCCTGTACTTTTTGATCGGTGGTTTTCTAATTGGTTATCTAGGGACACGAATTCTTCTTCCGAAGGTATTCGCAGATGCTGATAACTTTACGAACAGCTCAGAACCACGTCCTTAGTACTTTCTCTGATTCATTTCGCCACTCTCTCTGACGCAGGCGCTAGAGACCAAAACCTCATAGCTAGATGGTTTTATGGGAGGGCGGGAGATCGCGTATGTAGATATCGCAATAGTCAATATCTCTTCAAAGTCCAAATTATAGAGCAGCATTACGAGTAGGTTGTTCCCTTCTCTTCAGATTTCTTTTCATTTGAAAATCTCAAGCTAGACCCTTTCCAATTTCTTATATGGCTTCGGGGGTAGATTTATTTCGACATTATCTCCCGCTCTAACCTCCCCTCCCACTAATACTACTCCCATAATTCCTGCCTTCCGAACCAAATTCCCGTCCTCGTCTCTATCTAAAACGGCATTCATGAGTCCTGGCTTAATCGAATCAATTTGTTTACAAGGGTTTCTTAAACCGGTGACCTGCACTTTAGCTGTTTCACCAATAGAGAGTACCGTATCTCTAGGCAGTTCCAGCAGGTCAATCCCTTGCGTTGTGATATTCTCTCCCATCTGCCCCGGGCTGACTTCAAATCCCTTCTCTCGCAACTCCACGAATAATTCGGAATGCATTAAATGTACTTGCCGAAGATTAGGCTGTGTTGGGTCTTTGGCTACTCTAGAGCGATGTTTGACCGTTTCGCCCATATGAGCATCTCCTTCTACGCCTAAACCTGGCAGGAGTAGGATCTTGTCACTTTGATACTTATTGAAGGTGTGGCTGTTGCTTTTACTGACTGATATTACGGTTCCCATTTCCTGCTTCTTCTTATGTCTTGATGATCTTGAGGCCTAGTTTTAAAGATAAGTACTCTACTGGAGTGAGTCAGTTGATAACATTCCTTGCTGTACCCTCCCCTACTGCGTGGACAATTGCTTTGTTCCTAAATACGCTCACCAACTAGTAAAACATGCCCTCTACTTTAACCTATCGTTTTTCCTTATTAGATTTGATCAATTTGACTTGCTACAGGAAAAGACCTCAGATGAATCTTGCTATTCTTACTTTGATGATTAACGCTGGACTTTGCGTCCTAATCTGGATAGTACAACTGGTGGTATACCCCAGCTTCCGACATTATTCTGAGGCAGAGATGAAGTACTGGCACCCAATTTATACGGTACAGATTACCTACATCGTACTCCCGCTCATGGTAAGTCAGTTAGGGCTGTACATCTATGATGCTATGCGTACAAGCTCTTGGCCAACATTCCTGGTATTAGCGCTGGTGGTGGCTACTTGGCTGGTGACGTTCTTAATCTCGATCCCTTTACACAATGCCATCGATCAAAAAACTGACTCTATGCCGGCCAGGGAAAAACTGATACAAACCAATTGGATACGGACGGGTATCTGGACATTAGTCCTCATGCTAAGTGTGGTATTTTATGGGATGTAGACCAGGGGACAATCGTTAACTTGATAATTTCAGCCTGCCCTTTGCGACAATAAGAGCATTGCAGTGTCGAATAAGTTATTGCACAAATACTGGCGCCGTATTCCCATACCGCATATCTTTGCAATTGTATGCGAACCATCATTCTTCACATATCAAACTCTCCGGAGTCGGTATAAAAGGCAGTAACTCGAATGGGGTCTTCCATTCAGTGCTGTCGAATCTTTTCTTTTACCGATGCAGCGGTGATCAGACCGTGACTGCAAGGGAGTGATTTCATTGTATTTATTTTCCGGGAAGTTATTCCTTGCAGTGGGCAAGCCTGTTGTGCTTGTTTCCTAGTGGACTGCTTATGACTACCTTAATCAGTCCTTAACAAGAGCTATCAGGCAGATATCCTAAGGTCGGATTGCCCCCACATTGGAAGGTGATTTAATGCCGATTAATGGCGTAGAATGAGAATTAGTGTGAAAGAGAGTCACTAACCTACTTTCGCACAAACATTGAAGCAAATGACAAAGCAAGCATATAATATCCAAGACTTAGGTTTTAAGGAATACCTAAGCAATCATAGATCCGAGAACAACCTTGAATCCTTTACCGTTGGGCGGGTTATTTTGCAGCATAAGGAGCGCTACATAGTACTAACCGAGCAAGGTGAGATTGCCTGCGAACTGATGGGAAATCTGCGATTTACGGCTCAAAGTAGATCTGACTTACCGGCTGTTGGTGATTGGGTAGCGCTAAATGAATACGATACCGATAAGGGACTGATCTATGCGGTCTATCCTAGAGAGAATGTGTTGGAGCGACAGGCCGTTGGACGCAATGGCGAGAAGCAAATCATTGCTGCTAATATTGACTATGGACTCATTGTCCAATCGGTTAATAGGGATTACAGCATTAATCGGTTGGAGCGGTACATCACAATTTGCCACGCCGCTAGTATTGAGCCAATCATCATTCTCAACAAGATCGATTTGATTGAACAAGAGGAGTTAGATAGCATGCTCAATGAAGTAGGCAAGCGCATCAAGGATATATCGGTATTCACCATGAGTAACCTGACCGGTGAAGGTCTTGAACAAATCAAGCCATTGATTCAGACCGGTAAAACCTATTGCTTATTGGGCTCTTCTGGTGTGGGTAAGTCTACTTTGATAAATAGCTTGACGGGGCAGTCAATCATGAAAACGGCTGCGATCAGTGAGGCTATTGATAGAGGTAAACATGTAACCACCCACCGAGAGCTCATCGTACTGGAAACCGGTGGAATAATCATTGATAACCCCGGAATGCGAGAAGTGGGTATTACGGATAGTTCAGCGGGCTTAGAAATGACCTTCGGGCCAATCTATCAATTAGCTGAGCAGTGCAAGTTCAATGATTGCACCCACCAAAATGAGATAGGGTGTGCGGTACTTGCTGCCCTAGAATTGGGAGAGTTAAGTGAAGAAACTTACGAGAACTTCATGAAGCTCGAACGGGAGCAAGCCCATTTTTCTGCTACGGTGCACGAGAAGCGGAAGAAGGATAAAGCCTTTGGAAAAATGGTGAAGCAGGTTATGAAGCAGAAGAAAATCAATAAAGGCTAATGAGAATGTAGGAACGGTCATTTCTGACCGTTCCTTATTTTTTGTGCTTATGGAGCATATCGGCCTACTACCCCTTCCATTATTACTCCTCTCCTCTTTTTTTCTTTAACTGGATGTCGTAATCATCCAGCGTACCTTTTACCCTAAGGTTTAGGTATCGTGTCCTTCTAGTCGGGTCTATTTCCACAATTTCATCTTCTGCTATTTCTCCCTCTTCTGTCTTTTTGGCCCCAAATATCTTGTAGCGGGCTCCTTCCTTAATAATGGCCCAAGGGATACGAACATAATATTCCAACGTACCCACCATGGACTGTTCTCCGGATAGCTCGTAGTGGCCTAATGTGGATTCTATGGTCATATTGGGTATGGTAATAACACCATTCGTTATATCCATATGGTTTTGGAGCGTATCAAACTTAACGGAAGACAAGTTTTTGTCACCCATATAATCAGACAACATCAAGATGGGTTCGTAATTCTCTAAGCTACCGTTCAACAGTTCAACATCCATATGAATCTCTGATTGATCGATGTCCGGTACCAGGTCCGGGTATATTCGAATATTCCCAGTGATGTCCGCCGATAATTGACCATGAACATAATCAGACAGCACCTCATCAGAACCATAGTTTTCGTACTTCAGGAGTAACTGATCTATATCCGCTCCAATTACCTTTAGTTTAGGCTTACAGTAAATTCGATCAGGATTGCTGCCATTGAAATAACCTGACATTAGGAATTGCCCTCCGACAGCCAGCATACTCATCGTATCCACATAGATATAATGATCGTTTGTTGTTCTCAGCCGGCTATGAATTTTTTGTAGGTCCAACTGGTGATAGATAAAATGCTCCACATCCACATCAAAGGTCATGTCGGTGAAAGGGAGTTCGTAAATATTAAAGGCAGTGCTGTGTGCCTCTACATCATCGGTAGTGGCCTCTTGGGTTCCAGTCGTTTTGGCGGTACTTGATGGAATGGGATTGAAGGCAAATAATTGATCAAAGTCGATGTATTGGGCTCTTAAGCCAAAATGATTATCTCGTAGTTTAATCGATTCATCTTCTCCCAGGTAGTAGTTCATATCTACATCGAAAACACTGCGACCTATTTTGCCGTGCATTTGCTCTATGACCAGGTGCTCATCTTCGTAGTGGAATCTTCCGGAAAAGTCTTCAAAACGCATCGGGTGTACATGCATTTTTGCGTCAAAGCGATCCAGATCTATATCTACGGAATGCAATTCAGAATCTTTATAATGCATAGCACCGTCAAAGTGCAGCTTCAGGTTATCAAATTCTTCGTGGCGATAATCTTCGGGTACATAGTTCTCCCCTTGGTAGGAAAAGATATCTTCCAGTTTTAGCATGTCGGCATTTAGGCTAATGTCCAATTCTACATCCCCGTTAAGGGTATCTTTCATCCAGAAACCGTAGTCATGAATATTGCCATTGAAATGGAAATCTGATTGATCAATAAACCCAGTGAAGTCTACGATCTTTAAGTCCCGATCATCAATCAGAACGTCCACATGAAAATCGTGTAGCTCATGGGGATAGTGTTTTAGTTGAGCATGCAAATCCTCTACAAAGAATTCTCCCACAGGGATGTATTCGTAAGCCGTTAATCCGCGAGAAGTAGAATTGAATCTCAATTGTAATCTCAGGTCTTCTATCTGCTCATCTATTCCAGTGGTATCGCCTTGCGTATAACCCGTCAACTCTGCAATATCCAGTAGCTTGGAGTTAATGTTTAACGCTGCTTCAACCGGTGTATTCGCGTTTACACCTGCCGCTAAATCATCTTCCATCAAGGCACCGTAGTTTTGGACATTACCATTGACCTTAAAATCAGATTTGTCTACAAAACCATAGCAATCAACAATCTTTATGAAACTACTATCAATGACCACATCCGCATGAAAATCGTGCAATTCATGTGGGAAAATCTTAGACTGCGCATGAAGTCTTTCTACCACAAACTCTCCTTCCGGTAGGTATTTAGATTCCGTAATAGCGCGCGCGGTAGTTTTGGCCTTTAGTAGCAAACGTAAATCTTCAATCTGCTCATCTATCCCAGCAGGATCCCCTTGTGTGAAGCCCGTCAATTCAGCAATGTCTAAGGAATTGGAGTTTATTTCTAGTTCTGCTTCAACTGGGGTATTCGTATGATGGACTATTTCGACAATATCAGAAACATAGCCCTTTATAGATAAATCTGTACCCCCCATTTGGAGGTCAAACTTATCCAATTCACCACGCTTACCGGTCATGGCAAAGTGCATATCCATCTTGTCAATAGGGACTGCTAAATCGGGCGATTCTACGTGTAGGTTTGTAACCGTTAATTCACTGTAATAGGCTTGATCCAGTGCGTCAAGCGTCTTCTCCGGATGTTCCAGGTCTATGATATCATGAAAACGCATATCGAGCTTCACGTCGCCAGAAATGTCTTGTGTTTCCGACAAGTTGAAAAACTGGGCCAGGAACTCCAACTTAAAATCTGTGTGCAGCTCAAGGTCTACCTCTGGTTCAACGAAATTTTTCACCAGCAAGGAAGCTACGAAATTACCCGATTCCAATTTCGAGGTAAAGTCCTCAATAGCGAACTCCATGGTTTCGAGGGTCTGATCTGCTCCATTGGTGAAGTGGCCTTTAAAGCCAAGATCATCAATCTTTTTACGGACGTCTACATTTTCTAGAAATGCTTCATCTGCCCCAAATTCAACATCGATAAATGGCAATTGACCATCAGCAACCGGGCCGACTACATCCGCATTGAAATAGATTTCACCCGCATTATTATACCGCTCTAAAATGGGAATCAAGTCTTCGGGAGCAAAAGCAATCAGCATATCGAAGTTGGGCTTCACCCCGTTGACATGCAAATCCAAAGCCAGGTCCTTTTTTGTTTCAACACTCCCCAGGATATTAAAATCACCGTTTTCCATCTTGATGCCAGACGGGGCCACTTTGAGTAAACCGGACAACTCATTATACACGATGTCGGTATGCAGCTCAAAGTGCTTATGCTTTATAAAAGTGGTGTCTTGATCCTGAATGACGTTTAAGTCAAACCTTGTATCAATGTGGGCGTCAATTTCACTATTGGCGGTTTTAAACCCACTTTTTGCCCAATGGATAAAAGTTTCGACATCGAGTTTACTCTCTTCATCATACTTATGGATGTCGAGGTTCTTCAGCTCAATGTTTTTTAGGTGAACTTCGAAAGGCGCCGTTTCCTCTACTTCCGTACTGGGTGTGGCTAAGGCATTTTCAATATTAATACTACCGTCTGTATGCTGGATAATATTAAAGAACCCGTCTTCAATCAGTAATTTCTGGACATCATAATTGGCGGCGATGATATCGCTGATGTTGAAGCCTACATAGATATCTGCTACATCTAGAATCAGATCAGCATCCTCTGCCTTGGTCTCATATACTCTAACGCTATCGACCTTTATGGAGATGTAAGGAAAGTTTTTGAAGGGCGCTATATGCGTATCTCCGATGACGATTAAGCCTTCATAGGTCTTGTTTAAGGCATCTATTTCATTCTGTATCAATCCGTCTTGCGACTGATATACGATCAAGGTTAAAGCTCCAATCAGTGCGATAGGTACAAGGGTGCTGAAGAGTAAAAACCTTTTCCAAAACTTGGGTCGCTGAAGGAAGTTGAGTTTCATGGTGTGTTTTCGTGTCTCGATAGAATATACTTGACTGGTAAGAACAAATATAAGCTCGGCCCGTCTAAAGCCTGATAAATTCGAACCAAAACTTTAAGATGGATGTAGCGAAGCTGTTCGTCGCACCGCAAAGGGAGCAGCATCCGTCTAGACAAGGCTTTACACAAGATCATGTAGAAGCTGCGTGGTGCTTCGGACAATGGCCCTAGAGTGCTAAGGTGCTACCCAAAACATCGATCACCCCAAGGAATTGTCTCCAAGGAGTGATCGATATAGTTAAGAAGTTTCGATTAAGCGGTAAACACCCCAACGGAGAAGCGTACCTTATCGTTATCCCGGAAGCTAGTAAACATCTGGCAACCGTAGTGCTCACCTGCTTTCGCACCGGCTACATCCAGCACCAGTACACCTGGTTCGTCCTTTACTACCGTGATCCGATTATTTTCAACCTTCACTTCGTGGTCGTTTTCATCAGTGGAAAAAACACTGAAGACCAGCTTACCACCTGTAGGAAGGGGTGCATCAAGACCAGCCCAGCTGTAGGTCTTGAAATTATCCCAGACAATAGCCAAACGTACAGTATCCACGCCAGCGGGTACGGTATTGTCCTTCAGTGGGTGTACGGAGGCCGTATGTGAGGAGCCAGGGATACTCACAATCTCGTTCACCAGTACCTGGGCAATACCAATTTGGTCGATGATATCGTTGAAGGCCTTGTTCAACTCAAAGGCGTCTGCTACGTCGATGGCACGTGAAGCCTTGCCAGCAATAGCAGCTAGTTTCTTCTGATCGGCTTCGTCACCTACAGCTACGGTGTAGATCGACTTTCCATGGGTGTTCAGTTCGCGAGCGAGGTCTTCTTCTTCCTCACCAGGTACGTCGTGGTTGTCATGACCGTCAGAAAGCAGCACAATGGCTTTCTTGTCGGTCTGCAGATCCGTAAACATGTTACCGGCGTACTCTAATCCTTTGTACATATCGGTATTACCATCGGCATCCAAATCCAGGATGGAGCTGATCGCCGCGTTGCGAACGTCAAGGTCGGTAAGCTCTCTTACCTTATACTGAGTACCGTTCTGTTTACCCCACTCATATTCTCCCTTAGTGTTGAAAGAGCATACGCCCAGAGAGTCTGTTTTAAGGCGCATCAGGCTTACGAAAGAGGCCGCCGCGTTTTCAGCGTACTCCAGTTTGCGATAGCTTTGGTTACCGATGGTTACCGAGCCATCCATACTTCCGGATACGTCGATTACCAATACTACCTCGGCGGGATTCTGTTTGCTGGTGGTTACTTTCTTTGATTTAGCCATTTTTCTGCTATTTATGAGTTAAAGATTTTGGTTTGCTAAGCAGGAGTTTTAGGTGCTCGTCAAAACCGTTTTGTAATTCACATTCACCGGTAAATGGCGCAGAACAGGTTGGAGGTAAGTGCTCGCGGGATTTTTTTTCTACTTTTTTTCAATTTAGAGCAGAGTGGGCTTTTCTGGCTTTATTTAACCTTCTGATTTTAAGACAATTACAACTCAAAGTGTTGTTTGTATTTTTTTCTAAATAAAGCGCAGCAATATTTTTCATACCCTCTAAATGTGCTCCACCATGACTTGGTCTCCTATTACGTACGCAGGATTACCGAGCGGTACTTGAAGCCAGAGCAAGAACTATGGTTAGCTTGGCTGTCCCACTTGATCTTTGGTATGTGCACTCTTTCGGCCTGAAACTGAATACTGCAACTTGGCTAATCTTAGGCAGCGGCGTTACGGTGATTGCCATCGATAAAAGATGTCACAGACAGAAGCCCACGAGTATACCTTACTTCTCCGCTTAGACGTGCAATGCACAGTAACTTAGAGCCACCGCAATTGTACCCTGCACCAAATTCCCAGAGATTTCAGATATTAACGAAGGATTTGAGCCCGCCGCTGTGCGAGTATCATTGCCACTCAACTGATAAAACCATCCATAATGCACCCACCAAACACACTGATTCGACTGCTCTTATGCTGGGCATTCGTTACTCTTTTATCTACCCTTACTACCGCCAATGCTCAATCCGGCACGCGCCTGCTGCGACAACCTACCCTGAGCGCCAAGCATGTGGCCTTCACCTACGGCGGCGACCTCTGGTTGGCCGAGCGCGGTGGCGGCGAAGCAACGCGGTTGACCAGCACTCCAGCCGTAGAGAGCAACCCTCACTTTTCGCCCGACGGTACCCAAATTGCCTTTACCTCTAACCGGGCCGGTACACCTTCCGTCTACATCGTTCCCGTAGAGGGCGGCACACCACAGCGCCTAACCTGGCACCGCTCCGGCGCCAGGGCACGTGGCTGGACACCCGATGGACAACGTGTCCTCTACGCCTCGACTCGCGAGACGGCTCCCGTGCCCTTCAACCGGCTGTGGACGGTGGCAGCCAAGGGCGGACCTTCCACCCAACTACCTGCCCCTTGGGCCTACGACGGCTCCTATGCGCCCGACGGCCAACGTCTGGTAGTGGACCGTATGAGTCGTTGGGATACCGAGTGGCGGGCCTATCGCGGAGGCCAGAACACGCCCTTAGTGGTACTCAACCTTAGTAACCTGGACGAGGTGCACATCCCCTGTGAGCGCACAACGGATGTACAACCACTTTGGCTGGGCAATACCATTTACTTCCTCTCCGACCGTGAGGGCGGCGTAGCTAATGTCTGGGCTTACACACCCGCAGATGGAGGCCTCCGACAGGTGACTACCTACAAAAGTGGCGCCGACATCAAGTGGCTAACTGGTGAGGGTGGTCAGCTTCTCATCGAGCGCGATGGTTATCTGCACACCCTCGATCCCAATAGTGGCAGAACTACTACGCTGACCATTACTGCACGGGGCGACTTCCCCTGGGCTGAAACGCGCTGGGAGGACGTCTCCGAGCGGGTCTCTGCAACTTCCCTCTCGCCGACCGGTAAACGGGCGCTGATGGAAGCTCGCGGTGAGATCTTTACTGTACCTATCGAACACGGCGACGCCCGCAACCTCACCCGCAGCTCGGGAGCAGCAGACCGCGCACCAATGTGGTCACCCGACGGCACGCAAATCGCCTGGTTCAGTGATGCCGGTGGCCAGGGCTACGGCCTGATGATCGGTGATCAGGACGGCATGGGTGAGCCACGCCGCATCGATATCGGGGAATCCAAGATGGCCTGGGAACCCACCTGGTCGGGCGACGGCAAATACCTGGCCTTTGTGGATGACGACGTGCGGGTGCGCGTTGTGGACCTCGAGGCCGGCAGTATCCGCACCGCCGACGTGGGCGGTATCAATCTCGAGCGTGGTGATATGGGCCTATCCTGGTCGCCGGACTCTAAATGGCTTGCCTACGCCCGCTCGGCACCCAACAATTTCCGCCGGGTGACCCTCTGGTCACTGGAAACCGGTGAGACCCAACCACTGACTGACCCGCTGGCGGACGCTTTTGCGCCGACTTGGGATCGGGACGGACGCCACCTTTATTTCCTGGCCAGTACGGACGTCGCTCTAGGTTCAGGCTGGGCCAACACGAGCGCCATCGCTGCTGATCCCGAATACGCGGCTTACGTAGTAGTGCTGCGCGAGGACGACCCAACCCCCTTCCCGCTGCGCAGCGACGAAGAGCCCGAGCCCGACACCAACGAAACGGAAGAGCCAGAAACTACAGAGGAGGAATCGGATGCCGACGACGCCTCCGAAGCGGACGACGAAAGTGTACGGATAGACTTCGACCGCGTTGACCGCCGCACCATTGCTCTGCCCGTACCGGTGAGCAACTACCGCTCGTTGGTCAGCGGCCCCGAGGGTTCGGTATTTATCACCGAGAGGGTGCCCAACTCACGGGGACTGAAGCTTCACAAGTTCACCCTCGAAGGGCGCAAGGCGGAAGACTTTGCCAAGGGCGTATCACAGGTATCCGTCTCGGCCGACGGCAAGAAGATTCTCTTCCGCTCCGGTGGCGGTTGGCGAGTCGTTAGTACGGCTAAGCCCCCAGGAAATGGCAAGGGACAACTCAAAGTGAATCTGCGGATGCAACTGGACCGCCTGGCCGAATGGGAGCAAATGTTCCATGAGGCCTGGCGCTACGAGCGCGACTACTTCTACGATCCAGGCACGCACGGTCGGGACTGGAATGCCGTACGCGAGCGCTATGCACCACTATTGCCTCACCTGCGTCACCGCAGCGACCTGACCTACATTCTCGATCAGGTCAATGGTGAATTATCGGTGGGCCACAGTTTCGTCTTTGGCGGCGACTTCCCCGACGTAGACCGGGCCAGCGGTGGACTGCTTGGCGCCGATCTGATACTGGAAGGAGGTGGCTGGCGCATCCAACGTATCTACACCTCCGAGAGCTGGAACCCTAACCTTACTGCCCCACTGGATCAGCCCCAACTGGAAGTAGCCGAAGGTGATTACCTGGTAGGTGTTAACGGTACCCCTCTGACCGCCAATGATGATCCCTACCGGCTGCTCGACGGGACGGCTGGCCTGCAGACCGTACTGCATCTCAAGGCACAGCCTGGCATGGACGGCGCCCGTACCATCACCGTAGAGCCCATTCGCAGCGAAAATGCCTTACGCCAACGTGCCTGGGTAGAAGATAATCGCCGCCGCGTAGATGAGCTATCGGGCGGCCGCCTCGCCTATGTATGGGTACCCAATACCGGTGGTCCCGGCTTTGTCTCCTTCAATCGTTACTTCTTCGCCCAACAGGATCGGGCTGGCGCTGTCATCGACGAGCGTTTCAATGGCGGCGGTCTACTCGACGACTATATGGTGGACCTGATGACGCGACGCCTGCGAGCTGCCATCACCAATGAGGTGCCCAATGGCCGCCACTTCCGTTTACCCGCCGGCATCCTCGGCCCCAAAGTGCTACTCATTAACGAGCGCGCCGGGTCGGGGGGAGATTTCTTTCCTTGGGTATTCCGGCAGCAGCAGGCCGGTCCGCTAATCGGTGCCCGTACTTGGGGTGGTCTGGTCAAGTCTTCCGTCCATTACCGCCTGGTAGATGGCGGCGCCCTTACCGCACCCGACAATGCCGTTTTTGACCCCATCAATGGGCACTGGATTGGTGAAAACGAAGGTATTGCCCCCGATATCGAGGTGTACCTCGACGCTAAATCAGCCGCTGCCGGCCGGGACCCACAACTCGAACGAGGAGTGCAGGAAGCTCTGCGCCTGTTGGAAGAAGAGAAGCCGATCGAGGTGAATCCTCCAGCCTATCCGAAGCCAGCACGAGGGAATTGATAGACGAGCGTTGTGGCGCATTATAGCGCTGCCTTTAGGCAAAAAAATAGGAAAAGGGTATAAGGGTGTTTAACATCCTTATACCCTTTTTCTTTGGGGAAAGACGGAATACCATGCAGGGAATACAATCAGCCCTGTTACAAGTCTAAATCTCGCATGCTCTCCGCCTTATTACGTACTAAGAAATCATCGATGGTTTCAAAATGCTCGATGACCCGCTTGTTTTTGAACTCGAACACCTTGTGCGCAAGTCCTTTCAGGAAATCACGATCGTGCGATACCAGGATAAGTGTTCCATCATAGTTGAGTAGCGCTTCTTTCAATACGTCTTTGGAGCGGAGATCCAAGTGATTGGTGGGTTCATCCAGAATCAGGAGATTAACGGGTTCCAGTAGGAGTTTGACCATTGCCAATCTGGTTTTTTCTCCACCGGATAGTACGGATACCTTTTTGTCAATATCATCGCCATGGAACATGAAACCACCTAGAATACCTTTCAGCTTGGTTCGGATATCTCCTTTGGCTACTTCGTCTACGGTTTCAAATACGGTGGCTTTTTCGTTCAGGAGGGAAGCTTGATTTTGGGCGAAATATCCAATGTGGATGTTATGACCGATTTGGCAAGTTCCCTGCACCTCAATTTCTTGCATAATGGCTTTGATCATCGTGGACTTTCCTTCGCCATTTCTTCCTACGAAAGCCACTTTTTCGCCTCGTTCGATCGTCAGGTTAGTATCTTGGAATACGACATGATCATCATAGGATTTGCTGAGATCTTTGGCTATCAATGGATAGTCACCGGACCGAGGTGCAGCAGGGAATCTCAGCCTTAAGGCAGAAGAATCAACTTCATCTACCTCAATGATTTCTAGTTTTTCCAACATCCGCTCTACGGAGGACACCTGATTGGTTTTGGAGTAAGTGCCCTTAAACCGTTCCACAAAACGCTGTTGCTCTGCTATCCACTTCTGTTGTTCCTTATAGGCTTTGAGCTGGCTCGCCCGCCGATCCTCTCGCAAGACCAGGTAATGAGAATAATTGGCTTTATAATCGTAGATTTTCCCGAGGGTCAGTTCGATCGTACGGTTGGTGATATTATCGATGAAAGCCTTATCGTGGGAAATGACCACTACCGCATTGGCTTTCTTCAGCAAGAAATTCTCTAGCCAAACGACCGATTCGATATCGATATGATTCGTTGGCTCATCCAACAAAATCAGATCAGGCTTTTGCAAGAGTATTTTAGCCAATTCAATCCGCATCCGCCAACCGCCGGAAAACTCACTCGTTGGCCGATCAAAATCTTCTCTTTTGAAGCCCAGACCCAGCAAGGCTTTTTCTACCTCAGCGGCATGATTGACTTCCTCCAAGTTGTAAAAACGCTCTCCCACATCGCTGGCTTGCTCAATAAGCGCCATGTAACTATCGGACTCATAATCGGTCCGCTCCCCCATTTCCTGATTCAGCCGATCTAGTTGTTCCTTAAGTTCAAAATACTCCCGAAACGCCTTGGCGGCTTCTTCCGCTACGGTGCAGTGGTCATCCGTCAATAGATGCTGCGGCAAATAAGCGATGGTCGTCTGCTCCGACTTATTGACCTTTCCCTTATTGGCCTTTTGCACACCGGCGATGATCTTCATTAAGGTGGATTTGCCAGCGCCGTTTTTTCCCATCAAAGCGATCTTGTCATTTTCGTTAATGACAAAGGAAATATTATCGAAAAGTGCACGATCAGAAAAGGATACCGTGAGGCCGTCTATTGAAACCATAAGTGGGTTTGTAATTGGGGGGCGAAAATAGGAATTATTCCCCAAATAATGGTGGGAAGTTGGGAGGTACGCGAGATGATAACACCTCCGATCGATGGGTGTATTGGGGGCTGTTTTTTATAACTCCTAGCCTAGCCGCAGTGCGACCTTTGAGAGCATTGTCGAGCTAGGCAAAGTTGGGCGAATTTTTATTTCATCAATCAATTTTATCTCCAGAACGTTCTTACCGTCAAGTCTGCTCATCAACCTGAAACTGTTGCTTAAAGATAGTTAGCAGTTTATAATATTCTTTTTTGGAGAATTCGAATATGAGATTTCTGAAAACCACTTTATTGGATATGATGCTGTACTCGTCTGTTATTTCTTCGATTAGACTGTAAATGCTTTTAACAAGATATATCAAAAACTCTCGTAAAAAGCATCTACAACTGAAATCCAGCGCTGTCTATCATTCTCATTAAAAATTGCACCATTCCTTCGTAAGATGTCCATCTCCTCATCCGTAAAGGTGGAATCTTCATTTAACTGACTGAAATCACAGCCCTGTACCTGAACTCCATTGAAATTCTCAAGACTATTGAGAAGTTTACTGGTCTCAAAATCGAATACGTGCAAAACACCGCCACGGATTGATGGAATAATACCTGTAGTGAGATACAAAAAACCGTGGTGATCCTGAATTGAAGATATGTTCTTTCTTTCCGCTATATCCCATAAGGTGATAGCCCGCCCATTATAACAATAGAGCAGCTTATTTTCATTAAGCTCTACCTCAAATTCACTGGCTTTAACCTCAACAACATAGTCCATGTTCTCTAAATCCCAAATCCTCAAATACTTTTCCTCGGTCAAGAAAATAACAAGTTTTCCATCTTGGCTGTAGACCATTTTATCGACATTGTAGCTGTATCTCCGACTTTTAAGAATATCAATCGAATCAACACGCTCGCTTGTACTGGTATTCCATAGATGAAGAACATCATCCTCATAAGCAGCGGCAATGGTCGAAGCATCTGGACTTAGGGCAACTGACTTGAACTTATTGATCTCTTTTGAAAAAACTGCCCCTTCTTTCCAATTATCAAGATTCCAAACCTCAACAACATTATTCTCACACTTCAAGAGAATATTTCTTCCTTTTGATCCAAATTCAATTTTTTTAACTACATCTTTAGGTTTTATGCCACAGGCCAAACACTCTTCTGTTACATTCCAAATTTTCAATATCCCTTTTGTCGTAACGTACGCAACTAAGCCATCAACGAAAGAAAAATTAAACGGTCCTTGGTAATCATCTAAGGTATGGATAAGTATTCCAAACTTGACATCCCAAATCTGTATTGTATTGCTTCGCTTTGCGGTAGCAATTAAGATCCTTCCATCTTTCGAAAACCACACCTCATCACCATTTCCAAATCTTACCCCAGTATTTATCACCCTCAGGCATAGGCCAGATGCTATATCCCACACCTTAATGGTATGATCAAAAGCTATGGCACAGGCAATCATACGATTAGGGCTAATGTCTGCCGCGATCAGTCTATTTTTGTAGCTACTAAGGGACAAGATGCATTCTGCAGTTTTCACATCCCAAATTCTAACATTTTCGTCACCTTCACCAGAGGTTACAATATTTTTCCTATCGGTGCTAAATTTGGCAGATCGAACAGCATGATCATGCGCCATAATGGACATGAGGCATTCTCTACTTTGAAAGTCCCAAAGCTTTACGGTCCCATCTTCAGCGCCAGATATCATTTGACTTCCATCGCTACTAAACCCTATATATTGTACAGTGGCAGCATGCTCCTGGACACCTCCGTTTTGCTGTCCAGTTTGCACATCGTAGACTTTGAATCCTTTGTAGTAGTCTATCGCCACATACTTCCCGTCTGGACTAAAGACCGAATAATTGCCACTCCCCGCACCTTCCAAGGCATAAAGGCATTCGCCTGTCTCAACATCCCAAATTTTGCTATCTGGGCCCCAATATCCGCCGGTGACGATGCTTTTACCGTCTGGACTGAATGCCACACTTATAACCCAGTCTCTATGTCCTTTTAAGGTGTGTAGGCATTCTCCCGTCTCCAAGCTCCAAATCTTCACTTTTTCATCTTTGGAGGCCGATGCAAGTTTTGTTAGATCCGGACTAAAAGTAGTATGGTTTATCGATTTATCATGCCCAACTAAAGTGTGTATACACGCCCCGCTATGGATATTCCAAACCTTAATTGTCTCATCTTTTACTGAGGAAAGCATCTTGCCGTCGGTACTAAATGATTTCGGAGTCCCTAAGCCCGGAAGCTTAATGGTCTGAACACAACTCCCATCGGTCAAATTCCAAATCTTTACACAGTCATCAGAACTTACGGTTTGCAAGAATTGGTCATCATCTATGTAAATGACATCTGCAATACGACCATACTTGTGAAATAAACTGAAGAATTGCACTCCATCGATCAAGGCATTTTCTATGAAAAGGTTTTTCTTCAAACTATCTAACCGGAACAATTCTCTTTCATCCAACTTGATTCCAGACAGGTCCAAACTATCCAAGGAGGTGCCAAAAAATGTACCAACTGCATCGTGGATAACCATCAATATATTTCGCACAATTTCGCCTACCTCTTCCTTGGCTCTAGCTCGGCAGGCATCTAGTAGTTGGCGAAGAGGACCGGAATCTGACCTATTTTTACCGGCGTCCCAGCTATTCGTCCTTTCATCCCACAAGGGTTTTAAGTGATGTTCACCAGTTAGTTCACCTAAAAACTTTCGCACATACAACGGCAGGTAGTTCGTCTGCAAAACTTCTGGTAAGGTGCCATTTGCCAGAGCAATATTCGATTGATTGAGCACGTATCGAGCAGCAAAAAAATCGCGAAAATTCTGATGCAAGAAAACGTATTGAGTACCTTCCTCCTCATGAGCATCTAAATCTTCCTTGCCTTGAAACTCTATGATGATCAACCGAAGTTTTTTGGTCAAAAAATCCACGATAATATCCATGGCAATCCGATTATCAGGATTATCACTCAGTTGCAAGCGATTTTTGAGTAATCGGAAGTTTTTTTGCTTGAGTGAATATTGCTTTGCAAACGATAAGGTTTTGAGATGATTGATGGCCTGATCCAGAACAGTTTCTAGTTGCTCCCAATGAAAAAAGTACTGCCCTTCCATCGCCATTTTATAACCTATTGCAGGAAGGAGATACCACACCAATAACCTATAGACTTCAATATCTTGGTGGCTATTCCCAACTTCATCATCGCGATATAACCTTGCTCGTTGAGCTTCCAGAAAGTTCCAGAGAATTTCACCCTTAGTAAGCATTGTTGGTAAGAACTGAAAACGTCGATGATCATCTTTGAACTTGCCAAACAACTCACTTGTAGCTGCATACAAGGTTAACATCATTGGGTTCTGTAACAAATCTTCTTGATCCTGATTCGGCAAATCAATGGTAGATACCCCATGCTCTTCTAAATATTGATATACACTTGAAAGCGCTAGGGGTTGGAGATGGGCAACCATTGAGTTACGAGCGAACGGAAAAATTCCCATCTCATGCCGGGATGTTATTCCTATTTGTAGTCCTGGAAAATCCTGGTGTAGCCATTTTAGGGTTGAATTTAAAGTGTTTTGCTCAACCGAAATTTCATTAAATCCATCAAGTAAAAGAATAACAGATGGCTGATATACACCATCCTCTTGCATGTAGGGTCGCCGAAAATTCTCTAAGAGGGCATTTCTTTCCTCTAGTGTAAATTCTTCGTTTCCGGTCAGGTAGTTTCGAGCAATGAAGTTGAGAATAAATCCGTCTAATGGGTCGCTGTCATGGTACCTAACCCCATTATATTCGCTTAGGGGAATGAATACAGGTATCGGAGATACTATTGATGCGTTCGTAAGATATTTTTCCCAAAGCCGAATTAGAGAAACCGTTTTTCCAGCCCCACCTTCACCCTTTAAGATGAAGTGCCGGTGGTCCGGTTTTTCCCATAATTGCTGCAGCAATTGCTCAATCTGGAGTATGTCTTCGCCTTCCAGTATTACTTTGGTATCAAAATAAGGATTATCCGTTCTAAAGGATGGTAATATCAAGTCTTGAATAAGCAGTTGTTGAAAGCGCCCTCGCTTCATCCTTGCTAGATAACGGGAAGACCCTTGACGCAGACGCTCGAGCATGACCGTCTCTCTAGTAATCTTCCAATCCAGGTATAACTCACAACCTTCCTTCACGAATAATCGCCAGGGTTGCTTTACCGAGAAATCTGCTGTCTCATCCAGGCGCCCCATCCCTCGATATTTGATGAAATCTTCTGCAGATGTGCTCTTCAGATTTTCATACTTACTGGCCAGATTGGAGGCCGCAAACACAAATGCCTCACCGATAGATTTTGAATTGGTAGGGTGAGAAAGTGACTCGTAGAAATTAACCGCAAAATTCATGGCATCTTCATCATCAATACTCGCATCGGTTGCTATAACTACTTTGACACCAGCCTCCAGAAAGAGCTTGGCTTGTTCTGCTGAATTACAACCATTTAAAAAGACCAAAGCCATTTCTTGTTGCTGAGAAAAGAAACCCTTCAATCCCTCTTTAAAGCCACCATCCATTAACACGATCTGCTTCTGATTGGCATGGCCTGCAAAATGAAAAATATGTACTCTTTGATGTTTCTGGAAGAAATGGGTAAGCTCCCCCACGGTAGCGTCTTCAATAGCCGTTACCGTGAGATGTCTTTTCTTCTCTAAGGGACTTAGTACATTTTGAATTTTTGAAATTTCGGCAGTGATATTTTCTAGGTCCTTTTTTTGATTTGCATAAAAAAGGCCGATGACAGGTGGGGAGAAATTCATGTTTCTTTTACTAGGTGTAAGTGTACAACACCTATCAATATGTATATAGAGCCGTCGTGTAGCATTACATAATTTTAGATTCGCTGTAGAGATTCACTAAATTACTAATTTCGCCCAACTCCCAGCCGCAACGCAGTGCGACTGAAAGGAGCATTGGCGGTGCGGCAAAGATGGGCGCTCTATTATTTTTCCACTTCAATAACCTCAAATTATAAAGACTTGCTCATGTTTTGCCACAAATATTGCTTAGTCATTATCACTTTAAGTGCTAAATAGCCTTTTATCTCTTACAGCTCTACATAGTATCAGATACTAAGAGCGTGTTGGGAATTTTCTTGCTCTAA
>CAJXOS010000131.1 GCA_913057725.1 uncultured Lewinella sp. | reverse complement strand
TGTGAAAGGGATAGCCGCCCCCGCGTGTATGCGCGTAGCCAGCGTCCATTGCCGGCGGAACGACCAATAGTGACGTAGATCTACTCGTGGTTGCAGGTAGTTGCTACTCTCCGCCTCCAATTCCCGGCGGTTATTGTCAATGGGTAGCACGCGATTGAACGAGAGTCCCAACTGAAACTGCGTAAACCACTGATGCTTGCGAGTAGGCTTGCCGGCCTGCGCAATGCGCAGTTGACTGTCGTACGTCCAGCTGAAGGAAGGGCCCAAAAGGCGCATTCGATCCAGCCGCCCCAGGCCAGACAAGCCTTGCGTAAACCCTAAACTCCGACTCAAACTGAGCAATTCCTCGCTATCCACTTGTGGTTCTTGAAATCGGAGTCGTAGTAAGGTCAGTTGGTTTTGGATAGTAGGTCGGCGCCGCCAGGTGTAGGCGTAATCTGTGCTAAATTGCCAGAGGTTGACCGGTGCATCAGCAGATGGGTCATTGTCTAATAGCTCAGCGAGTTCGGTGAAGTCGTTATTCTCGATTTCTTCCGCAAAGCGAGACAATTGCAATTGGATTTGCTCCACCTTTCCTCCAAAGGCAATGCTAGTGCCAGCCTGGCCCAAGACAGGGAGCAGCGCGGTCCGATTGGGCAACCAAAAACGTGGTACGTCCAGGCGAGCCTCCAAGCCATAAATACTAGAGCGGGGAATCCTGCTTTCTCCCGCTGTTCCCAGGAAGAAATTGTAGTTCACCTGGCCTTCCAATGTCAAACGCTCCGCACCGTGAAACAAGTTTCGATTGGTATAGCTGAAGGCTAATTCTGGCCCCAGATAACGTCCACTATTGAACGAGGCCCCAATCTCCCCGGATGCGCTGTGACGTACCCTCGGACTCAGTGATACCCGTAGCTGGATCAGACTATCCGAACCCTCAACAGCATCATAATTGAGGCTGATATAACGATAGGTATCGTAAGCTGCCAGTCGCTCAATCGTCGTGCTGTGTTGAGTGGGGTGATAGTAATCGCCAACTTGATAGGCAATCGCTTCAGCTAGTATCTCTGGACGCAGGGCACAATCCTCGCAGTAGATTCGTATGCCGTCCGTGGAAAGCGTATCCTGTACAGTGGAGGGAGTTAGCAGCTGGCGTCCATTTTCGTATATCTTGATTCCGGCAATCCGTTGAGCTAGCAGATTTCGAGCAGGTAAAGCGTCTTTCAACTTCAGAAGCAATTGTACACCGCGGTCATTTCCCATCGTATCAGCGAGGAATTCCAAATCCTGTTCCACAAAGAAGTAGAAGCCCTGCCGATGCAGAGCAGTAGCGATACGCTGACGTTCAGCTCGTAGATTTTGTAGTTGGTAAGCTTTGCCGGTTCGCAATAAGCTTTTCTTACGCAAACTATCAGCTACGGCAGCGATCACTGGTGCCCGGAGGCGATAGACTACAGTGTCTATGGTATAGGGCGCTCCAACGCGTAGTTGATAATTGACCCGAAGGCTGCGCCGCTTCGCCAGCGTATCTGTCGTATAGTTAGCGAAGCTGTAGAAATGTCCTGCGTTAGTAGCTCGATTTTCCAATAGCTGTACGGCCTGTTCACTTTGTTTGGGCGTGTAAAGAATGGGCTCCCGTCCAATACGTTTACCCAACCACCGCAAGAAGAATCCGTCGCGGTAGTGCCACCATACCCGCCAGCGGGGCGAGCTTTGCTGCGTCAGCGCTAGATTCGCCTCCTGCTTCAGCTGATTGGTATTGATACTATCGGCAGCAGTAATCTTAAGGGTGGAGTCTTCGTACAGATACTGATTTTCTGGCAGGTAGCGCTCTACTCCACAGCCAGCTAATAGCAAAACGCTACAACCGATCAGGAGATAGAACCGCCAAATGCTTCTACTCGTCATATTACCGTTTTTGCCAGAAAAAGTGATCAAAATCTTTGCTAAAAACCAGGCGCCCACCCACACGCATGACATTGCCCCCTACAAAGACATTCTCATCGCGGTCATTAAATACTTTGATGCGTAGATTCCCGTCTTCATCCAGCAAGTAGGCCACCGATACGTTGTCCAGATAAGTAGCAGCGGTAGTGGTATTATCCGTTTCACCCGCCGTGTTAGTGACACCATCTACACTAACGATTAAGCGATCATTGAAAAAACTCTTCTGTAGGCTGAGCCGGACGTTATAGTTTTGTTCGCCACTGTCCGTTTCGTAGTTTTCAATGCCGACATCAAACTCCACGCCACCCAGGCGATCATTAACTAAGTTGCTCAGAGCATTGCCCACGGCTCCCGCCAGACCATTCACGATATCTTGCTGTGGATTGATACCAGCTTCCAAGGTCGGCAGCACAAAGCTATTAAGTGTCACCAGCGTAATAGCAGTGGTATAAGTACGTGTTTGATCTTGCTTCAAGTGCTCTAGTGCGGCTTCTACCTGACTCAATCCTTCGTTTCCATATTTATCATCCGGATAGCGGATATCAGCGCTAATGTCCATGCCTTGTAAATCTCCGGTAAGGTCGAGTACCACCTCAAATGTCTCTCGCCGGCGTAGGCCACCAGCACTGGCTGTAGGGTCGATGGTTTTCACCAAGGGTAGCGGACTAGTGGTAACAGCATTAACAATACTCAAATCTATCTCAGGATTGAACGGATCGCCATTGAAGATGACAGAACTACCTGGCTCCAGTAAAAACTGATAGCGTTGCAGCCCTTCCAGTACCATGTCGTAGCTACCATTAGCCAGACTGATCTGCCCCGTCAATTCTTGCTGACCATTCGGTCGCTGGATAAAGGTGATGGCCCCAGTGCCACGTCCGCGAAAGGTTTGTTGCGTAATCGGATCCACCAATACTTCAACCACCAGCTTTTCATTAATCGTGAGGTTGGTTTCGATATAAGCACCGAGATAATTGGTATTGACAAAACCGGTGTCCTGTTGGCCAAATAACAACCGTTCTTCCCATTCGTAGGTCTCAGAAAAAGTGACGATATCCTGGGTGGTTTCCAGACTGGCTTGCTGCGCAGAAGAGTAGGCGTAAGTGAGCTTTGAATCACTGCTTGGTGTGGCGTTGATCACTACGCGCGGGTTCGTGACGGAACCACTAATATCAGCGACAGCATCAACGCTGAGGTTACCGTAGAACAGATCATTGTCAGCTGAAGTGGAGGATACAGCCAGGAAATCGCGAGTGTTGGCTTCCAAGTCCAGGCGGATGTCTTCTATGCTATTCAACTGGATTTCACCATTCATGACGGCACTGTTACCACTGGGGTCCTGCATGATGAACGCATCAAATTGTATCAATTCCTGATTAAACGTCAATTCTTGATCATCAATTAGGAAACGGCTACCTAGAAGGCTCACCGTCAGCTCAGCATCCTCAAAAGTCAGGTTACCCGCTAATCTGGGAGCATCCGCACTGCCTTTGACCGAACAGGTGCCAGTGAGGAAGCCCGCTGGATCACGCAAATAACCTAGTGTAAAAGGCTCCAGACTACTCAATTTTAGGCGGTTGAGCTGGAGGAGTACATCCAATTCATTATTGGCCAAATAAAGACCATTAGCACTCAAGCTGTTCCCTGCGCCCTCAACTTGGACATCAATGGCAAAATCATCGTTGGGTTGCTGCCGAAGCTGGGCTTGTAAGTCACCCAGCTGATCCTGATAGTAAGTGAGCTGTTGGATGGCTGCGTCTAGTGCCAGCATTGGGGAGCTTAATACGTCCTCTACCAGCAATTCTCCGTCCAGAATGCCACCGATAAGTTCTACTTCGGTGTTGATAATTCGGCTGATATCAGCCAGGTCAAATTGCTGAAACTGGAGTACTAAGTCCTGCTCATTAGAGCTGCTGAGCTTTATAGAACTACCATTCTGCGTGAAAGCCCAGTTGGTGATATTGAGCATACTATCTTGCCAGCGCATCTGATTGTTTGCCGGAACGGTCCAGGGTTGATAATTGAGACGTTGTTCAGGTTTAAATTGTAGGAACTGTGCCTTTCCTGCTTGTTGCCAGTTGAGGGCAAAGTAGTGGCGTAAGCTATCGGAGTCGAAGATCTGCAGCGCAACGTCAAGGCCTTCAGTTGCCGTTCGTGCGCTGATAATCGTTTGCCCCAGATCAATATCCTCACCGTAGGTCACATCCTCCCAGTCCACATGAGAGTGTAACTGGTCCGCAGTACCCTTAGCTTCCATTTTCATCCCGTTCAGCGCAAGGCCGGCATAGGCCAATTCGGGCAGGTCGAAATTAAAGTGTAGTGCGGGCTCTTGGCCTTGGTAATCCAGCGACATTTCCATTTCGGAGAGCGCAGTAAGCGCGGGAATGATGCCAGTGGTAAAAGGCCGAGGGTTCTTGACGCGCAGCGCCATTTCCAAATCATGATCATTCGTCAATAATTCTTCCTTGGCAGCCCCTCCGAGCTGGGCTTCAAAATACTGTTGTAACTCGGTAGCAATAGTTTCAGCATCAAATCGTCCGCGTACATACCCTTCCAGAACATCTCCGGATATTCGAATGTCATTGTTACCACCAAGCAGATTTGCCGTGATCAGCAAACTGTCCACATAGGCAGCAGAACCGCCTCCGCGTAGCAGCAGATCATCCAAAAGAAAACGAGCCTCTAGTTGATCCGTGCTAAGCCCATTGCTGTTCATAGATAACTGCCCTTGGGCGGAAAGCGGTCGCTCACTCAGGCCCCAATATTCCAGATCTAGCGCAAGTAGGTCCAAAATACCCATGACTTGCTCCAGGCTATCCTCAATAGCATAAGCAGCACTCCCCTGCCCTTGCACAGCAGGATGCGTGAAACCGAAATCTATCTGATAATTGCTATCCCTCGCAGAAGCGGTAACTTGTAATAGTTGCCCACGTTCCGCTTCCTGAACGGCTGTTTGTAAGCGAAGATCCAAACGCGGTTCCAGCTGGCCGCTAACCTGAGCAGTCAGTGATAGCGGTTGTAAATCGAGTCGCGCCACACTATCCCGCCAGCCACCTTGTAGCCATTCTTCCAACTGAATCTGCTCTGCACTGAGAACAAGATTTAGATCTTCAGCCTGGTAGTGGCCATCCAACAACCAATTCCCGCTGCTACTCTCCAGCGGTATATGAATCTGCAGATCATCTGGTGAGCCGCTTAAACGACCATTCTGAATGCGCACATCCGGTAGTTGGAGCATAGCCGGCAACAGGCTATCCGGCAATAAAGCCATGATCTCGTTTTGCCGGAGGGCAATATCATCCAGGCTAATATCAAAGCGAACCTGCTCTGGCGCTAGCGCCTCTTGTACCCTTCCATTCACCTGCACGTAAGTTTGATTACCCGGAAGGGCCAAACGCAAATTGAGCATCAAATCATCCAGTGGTCCAAGGACACTACCAGAAGCCTGCAGATAGTTGGGTAGCTGATAGCCAGCTGGTATCGTTTTAGGTGGGAGATAGGCCAGAATAGAGGGACGCGTAAGCAGCAGACTATCTAGCCGTATATCAAGTTCAGTGCGCTCGGTATCCAACACTTGAGCAGCGGTACCATTTAGGGATACCTGTGTCCAATTTTTTTGTTGCGGCCGCTCCTCCTGAGCACTAAAGTCAAGGCGGACTTGTTCATTGCGATAGCCAAGTCGGCCAGTTGTGACGATCTGTTGGGGCCAATTGATGTAGTCGGGAATACTCCCCTTCGGTAAAAAGGGAAGTAGCTGCTCCGGAAAGAAAGATAAGTATTGCAGGTCTATGGATCCAGCAAGGCGTTCCGGCTTATTAACTTGTTGCAATCGGCCACTGCTGATTAGGCGTAGGCCTGGTAGTAATACGTCAAGGCGAGTAGCTTGCAGGGCATTGTCTTGTCCACTTAGGGAAAGTCCCAGGTTCAACTCGGCATTGGGGTGTCGTCTAAACCACTCATATTGCTGCAGTTGTGGAGCTAGTAAGAGCAGGTCGGCAATACTAATCTGCCCTTCCGTAGTAAAGTCCAGGGAGTGATAGAGACTGGTGCTATCCTTGGGGAAGGCGTAAACCAACTCTTCTGCTTGTAAGCTCGAGGCAGGAGTATGGAGTTGCAGGTCTTCCACTGTCATGGCTGTAGACTGATAGTGCACCTTCGTGCGGAAATCGGTCAGCTCAAATCCGCTCTTCTCCTGGAAGGCCAATTGTTCCAATACCAAGTTTAAGCTATCGGCGACATATGCGAAATCGCGTACTTCCAACTTGGCTTGTTCCAATTGTAAGTGACTAGGATCGAGCCCCGGAGTTTCGGGCATCCCGGGTAGATCGTAGCGTAGCAAGGCTGATTGGAGATTGGTTTGGTTTACGCGCAAATTGAGTTCTTCGGCAACTTCAGCCTGCAATCGATCCACGATCAGCGCATCAATTTGAGCTTCAAGATGTAAGCTGTCCGTCCGGAACTGAATATTGGATTCTCGCACTTGCAATCTTTCGCAAGCGGCCTGGAGTGCACTAGCGCTGGCATCAACTGCAGAAGGTTCGGTAGTGGTGTCCTCAGCTTGGAGCTGCACCAATACATTGGCCTGGCCAATGATGACCTCCTCTAACTTAAAACTTTGTTGGAGCAAGTCAACGGTATCGGTTTGTATCTCAACGGAGCCGAGATGGAGGTTGCATTGTACACTGGCAGGATCGTCCTGATAATACAGCGTGATATCATGGAGTGATAATGCGCCCCGGTTGTACTGAACGCCCCATTCCTTGCCACTTGCATCTTCATCTACCGCAGGACTAGCAGGTTCTTCTGATGAAAAAGCATCCAGCAAGAATTGATAGTTAGAACTACTATCAGTATTGATCAAGCGGCCATCTACCTGACGTAGGATAATCTGATCAATTAACACTTGCTGTTGAAACAGCGGGTACAATTGTACCTCAACAGCTAACTCGCCAACGGATAGCAATGAGTCACCAGAAGGGGTTGGCAAATGTAGGGAGTGAAGCTGTAGGGCAAGTGGATATTGCAAACCTACTCCACCAATCTTTACGGAGCTACCCAGCAGTTCCTGCAGATACCCTTCTGCTTGTCGGCTCAAAAGTGATTGTACTGGAGCAGTGTACAGAAGTAGAATGGCAGCCACCAGCAAAAGTGCAACCGTAGCGGTAAGCCATCCTAAAACTCGTCCTCCTTTTCGTATCCAGGCCCCAACCACTAATTTGAACTTCTGTTGATGTAAAAGTAAGGTATCCCATGATTTATGAATATGAAAAAAGCATCTAATAATACGCTATCAATGATATAAGGACCATTAGAGTTCTTATATGATTACCACCCAAGCTCTTAGATAATTCTATATTTAGATTGCAAACAAGCTCAATACGTTTAAACCTATACCTATGAGACCTTTATTCCTCTTGCCACTCCTTGGGGGTTTTCTTGCTTTGAACCCCACATTTTCTCAAAGCAACAGCGATAAATATTCCGAAGCACTGGAATCCTATGAATGGCGGGCCATTGGTCCAGCGAACATGGGAGGTCGAGTGACGGATATAGACGGCATTCCTGGCGACCCAAGTACCTTCTACGTATCGGGGGCCGACGGAGGCATTTTCAAAACCACTAATGGTGGCGTAAACTTCACCCCTATTTTCGAAGGACAGCGCGCCTACTCCATCGGAGCACTGACCATAGCTCCTTCCGATCCTAATGTACTCTGGGTAGGTACCGGAGAAGGGGATCCTCGCAATAGTGTGGGCTATGGATGGGGCGTTTACCGTTCCGTAGATGCTGGTAAAAGCTGGGTGCATCTGGGCCTTAAAGAAACAGAACGAATTAAGCGAATCGTGGTAGATCCCAATGATCCCGATGTAGCATGCGTATGTGCGCTCGGAAAAGAATGGGGTGCGAACCCGGATCGCGGGGTCTTCAAAACGACGGACGGCGGTAAGAACTGGAAGAAGATCTTATACTTAGACGAGGATACCGGTTGTGCTGATATTGCCATGGAATTGAGTAACCCTCGCATCATGTACGCCGGCATGTGGACCTTCAGGAGAACGCCTTGGCGCTTTGATGACGGAGGAAGGAATACCGCCATCTATCGCACCATGGACGGAGGAGAAACCTGGGACAAAATCATGAACGGCCTGCCTGATAAGCCAATGGCTCGTCCGGGAATTCATATCGCTAGGAGCGAACCGAATATCATCTACCTGATGACCGAATTTCAAGGTGGCGGTACGGCCTTCCGATCTGAGGATCGTGGTGATAATTGGGTCATGGTCAACGATGATCCCAACATCAACTTCCGACCATTCTACTACAGCGACGTGCGCGTAGATCCGAATAATCCTGATGTTCTCTTCTCAATCTCTGGTAGACTTAGTCGATCAGAAGATGGCGGTAGAACCTGGGAACGCATCGCCAGAACAGTACATGGCGATCACCAGGCCCTATGGATAGACCCCATGAATTCTAATCGAATCCTGAATGGAAGTGACGGTGGCTATCAGATATCCCACGATGGTGGCGACACATGGGAGATCATTAACAATGTAGAGTTATCCCAATTTTATCAACTGTTCATTGATAATAAAGACCCTTACAATGTGTATGGTGGCTTACAGGATAACGGTACTTGGGTCGGCCCCAGCAACTCGCTTTATTCTGCTGGAATTCTAAAAAGACATTGGAAAGGATTAGCCTACGGAGATGGGTACTACGCTGTACCGATTCCGGGAAGCGAGCATGAAGTTTACGCTAACCTACAAGGAGGAGTGATCTTCCACGTGGATTCCCGATATGGAAATGTTCGCAACATTCACCCTTATCCGAAAATTATTGGATCTGCTGGTGATGCCATTGAAGATCATAAGTTTCGCTTTAACTGGGACTCCCCTATTCTAGTTTCCCCGCACGATCCGAACACCGTTTATTTTGGTGGCAATGTGGTATTTAAATCCACCGATCGTGGCTACTCTTGGGAACAGATTAGTGGCGATTTGACCACCAATGATAAATCAAAACAGCGAACCTCTGGCGGCGAAATCTATCAGGATAATACCGCAGCAGAATTTCACTGTACCATACTATACATCGATGAATCTCCGGTTGAACCAGGAGTCATATGGGTCGGAACGGATGATGGCAATGTCCACCTAACTCGAGATGGTGGAGCTAACTGGACCAAACTGAATGACCGGATCCGAGGGCTTCCTGCCTTTGCCTGGGTGGCCAAGATTCATGCTTCTGAGCATAATGCTGGAACAGCATTTGTGACGGTCGACCAGCATCGTATGGATGATTTCCGGCCGCATGCGTTCATGACTACTGACTTTGGCCAAAGCTGGACGAAAATAAGCAATGGCCTTCCGCAGGACGATTACATCAAGGTTGTTCGACAAGATCCTATCAATCCAGATCTGCTTTATGCAGGAATGGAGCACGGCATCTTTGCCAGTTGGGACAAGGGTAAGTCTTGGACCAAGATCAACAATAACCTTCCCAATGTATCGGTCAGAGATCTTCGCATTCAGCCAAGGGACCGAGATTTGATCGTGGGTACACACGGAAGAGGCGCATGGATACTAGATGATATCCGTCCAATTCAGGAAATGGCTGACACTGAAGGGAAAGCTGTCCACCTTTTCCCCACACGCAGGGCTACGCAATGGCATATGTTCTGGCGGCTTGAAAACCTGGGAGACCGTCATTATCGAGCGGAAAATCCAGACTATGGTGCCAACATCAATTTCTTCCTAGCTGAGGGTGAAAAAACGACCGCAGTAGTCGAGATCGTTGATGGATCCGGAAACGTGATTCGGACGCTAAAGGACACCACCGCCACAGCAGGCGTGAACCGAATCGTTTGGGATTTGGGACATGAAGCAGCTACCAAAATGAAAGGTAATACTGGCGGCGGATGGTTCTCGGGAGGAATGCATCCTTATGTATCTCCGGGCACCTACACAGCACGTTTGAAAGTGAATGGTGAAGAACTAGAAACACCGATCGAAGTTCGTGCCGATCCTCGCATCGAGATGTCACCATCGGATTATCAAGCCCGCACGGAAACACTCCTTGCCCTTCGTGAGCTTTTGTCTCGTACGAATACCATGATCAACAATACCAATACCTCTAAAACGCAACTACAAGAGTTAAGAAAGAGGTTGGATCATACGCAAGACTTTGACGAATCGCTCAAGGACGACATAAAGGATGCCATTGAACAAATTTCAGATTTGCAAGACGATATCCTCAAGCGGCCACCACCAAATATGGGTTATCGGCAAAGGCCACGACTGCGAGAGGAAATCCGCTCCTTAATGCGAGCCATTAACTCAGCTGTGGCAAGGCCTACTCAACCTCAGCTTTCCAGATTGGAGCAGCTACGTGGTGAAGTGAGCGAGGCACAAGGAATACTGGACCGAATCATGTCCAACGATATCCAGCAGATAAATGATAAGGCCCAGCAGGTTCCACAAATCTCGATTGGGAAGAAAGGTAGTAGTCGGTAATTAATCTACCTTGTAGATTGAAAGTGTAGAGCGTAGAAGAACATGATGACGTTCTTCTACGCTTTCTATTTGACATGGGCGTACCATCAGATACTCCCAAGAGAGGTTTCTTCCCAACTACTTCTATCTAACTCAACACCCCCAACAACCACTCCTTTTCGGCAAAACTAGGTGCTGCCTCCAATTCGTTGGCCAGGGCTTCTCGGCTGGCTCCATCACCGGGTTTCAGTTGCTGTAGGCGGCGACAGAAGTACAATAGCAAACGATAGTTTTCTCCTCGGTATCCAAGATCATCTCGGCGTTGTAAATAGGTGTGGAGTTCTTGCAGAAGACCATCTACTGCGTCCCATTCCTGGACTTCTACAAAGATCATAAGTTGAAGCACCTTCGCACTGAGGTGTAAGTAAGGCTTCTTCGTATCAACGGCTTGTAAAGCTTGCAAGGCGTGCTCATAATTTTCCTGCTCATAGAACAGGCGGGCAACGTTAAGATTTGTTACAGGCTCTCTATCCGGTCCTGGCAATGCTTGCTCATAGTTTCGGATAAAAGTTGCAACCCCTTGATAGTTGGCTGATTTGAGTCCCAACTCCACAATATTGCTAAAGGTCTTAGCTGGCAGAAATCCATCTATCAATAAGTAACCACCAGCAAGACTCTCTTGATATAGCGCCTGAGTTTCCTTCAGAAAAGATGGCTGGCCAGCATTCATTTCCTGCCGACAGCAATCAATTGCAAGCAAGTAGATTTCGCGAATTTCTGTTTCAGGAAAGTAATCTCGAAAACGCCCCAAAACCTTTCGCAGGCGCAAAAAATCTTGTTCCGTCCCACCGGCTACTACAGCCTGATAGCAACTGGCGTAGATGGTAATGGCCGGCACCTTGAACAGTTCCGGCCGACTTTGTAGATCGTCTAAGATGGCATCCAAGTACTGGATTTCGTATTCCTCCTGGTTAGCCAGAAAACGACTGTGCGCCAAGCATGCTTGCTTTAGTTTTTCGGCGATGAAAAACTGGTCCAATTTGTCAGTAACGGCTTGTAGGTTGGTGCGCTCCCCCCGTTTAGGACTGGCTATAAAGTCGTAGTACTCCAATTCCGTCTGGTAATCCCAAAGTAGCATATTGGCCTCTGCTCGATGCTCCTTTTCTCGTTGCTTGCGCGCCTGGCGAAGGGTCCGCTCAAAAAAGACGGGTAATCTCAGTCGACGTAGTGCACGAAGAATATTGAGTTGTTGTTGCATTCCATCTGCACGATAATGCTGTATACCTAAAAATGCCTCCGTAGCATCTTGCATCCTACTCAGAAGGAGGTACCAGTCGCGCTTATTAAAGGACTTTTTGGGGAGGGCTGTTGCGAAAAGCTTCTCTTCATTCATAGGCTTACCCTGCATCCGCTGCCAAGCTTGCTGGAGGGGTGCAAGCTCTTTACGATTAGAGAAGAACTTGGTTTGCAGGTAGTTAAGCAACTTCTTCCGCTCTATGTTGCTCAGAACAGACAATATTCGGAAGGCAGATGGTTTTGCCATTAGTATTAATTTGCCGTTAAAATACTGTTTTATAATAAAATACAGTCAAAAAAAATTGTAGTTTTTACATATTATTTGACAATTCGAAAAACTTAAACAAGAATTTCGTATATCCCACTAAACCTCATTTTTGAGTAAGTTTGTAGGAGAATAACATCTAAGCTTAATCCGCATGCAAAACCTCCTACTCTTACTCTTAGCCATTGTGGCTCTTACTGTATTCGCCTGCAACACCTCTAAGAATGGTGATGGAAAAGATGCCGAAGATACTCCTGAAGCTCCTGATCCATATGCTCCTACCCTACACGACATTTGGGTTTTGGAAACGATGGATGGTGAAGCCGTAGACCGCACGGTGAAACGCCCACAGCTAGAGCTGTTCCCGGAAAAAGGGACGATTGGCGGAACCGGTGGCTGTAATCAGCTCTTCGGACAAATGGAGGCTCTGGGTTGGGAAATCACCTTCCGCAATATTGGCACCACCAAGATGTTCTGCCGTGATCTTATGGAGACGGAAGGTGCCTTCTTGAAAGTACTGGAAGAGGTGGATCACTACCAGATTAAGAATCTGAAACTGATCTTGCTACAAGGGGACAAAGCACGACTCATCTTGCAAAAAGTGGATTAGACCCATGGCTAGTCGACACGCCTACGGAGAAGATAACTTCAGCTATGCTCGTCCAGAAGATCCGTTACTGAAGCGTACCGTGATCCGAACGGTTGAGCGCCTCACCGGCAGTAAATACCTTCAGAACATCTATCTGAAGCTTAAGTCAGAAGGCGTCAATGCGCATACTTTCTGGCGTCGAGCCTTGGAGGAGCTAGCCATTCGTCCTGTTTTTGACGAACGGCAGCTCACCAAAATCCCTACTAGTGGACCATTAATAGTCATCGCCAATCATCCCTTTGGCCTGGTAGACGGCGCCATGTTGCTCGATATTGTAACTCGGGTACGTACTGATTACTTCCTGCTGATAAACGAGGTGCTTTCTCACGAGCCCTTATTGGCAGGTCATTTGTTGCCCGTTGATTTTCGGGAAACCAAGGCTGCCATTCAGACCAACCTAGAAACGCGCCGATTGACTTCTGAACGTCTTCAGAACGGGGAAGCCTTAGTAATCTTCCCGGGAGGTGGCGTAGCGACAGCTTTCCAGCGCGGGGGTCCTGTAGAAGAATACCCCTGGCGCAAGTTTATCTGCAGCAAGATTCATGAGAACCAATGTGCAGTAGTACCGATCTATTTCCAGGGTAAAAACAGCCGTCTATTTCATTCTGTTAGCAGGGTCAGTACCAACTTACGACTGGGACTATTACTACACGAGGTAATGAATAAACGAGGCCAATCCTTTCAAGCGACTATTGGCGACCCTATCCCCTACTCTGAGATGGCTCCCCTGCGCAACCGACAGCAACTTATAGAACACCTGTTTGATCGCACTATGGCCCTAGCCAATACAACCTAAGTTTAGCTGTGCTATATCAGGACAAGATCTACGGAACACATCAAATAGAAGGAGTATTAGAAGCCCTAATACAGACGACTACCTTCCAACGACTACAAAACGTTCATCAGGGCGGGGCAGTCTTTCTATTGCATCCGACTATGAATCTGACTCGTTTTGACCATTCGATAGGTGTGATGCTTCTCATACGATATCTGGGTGGTTCTATGGAGGAACAGATAGCAGGCTTACTCCATGATATTTCTCATACGGCTTTCTCGCATGTCATTGATTACGTACTTGACAATCAGTCGGAAGACTATCACGAAGACCGGTATCCGCATGTCTTAAACTCCTCAGACATTAGGGCCGTGCTCCAACAATTCGGGTACCAGACAGATCAATTTCTGGATATTGAACAGTATAAGCTTTTGGAGCACCCTTTGCCTGGTCTATGCGCCGATCGAATTGATTACACGTTGAGAGACTTATGCCACTATGGCGAGATCAGCTTGCAGGATGTTCAGTGGTTTTTAGCAGGTTTAATGGTAATGGATCAACTGATTATCCTGAGTTCCAAAGCACATGGAATATGGTTTCAAAAACACTACCAACTACTGGTCAGCAAATACTTCTTAGGTGAGCAGTATCAAGCCTTGCATGAGGTAGTTACCGTCTTGTTCCGCCAATATATCAAGGCAGGAATATTAACACTGCAGGATTTTCACCAAGATGATCTGTATGTCTTGGATCGAATAAAGGAACACACTGGCGAGGAATTTAGCACCACCGTCAGTACTGCCTTAACAGCAGATGGTACCCGAGCCCCCATTCAGCAAAAGCAACGCAGTGTAGATCCACTCATATGCACGGAAGAAGGTTACCAACCAGTGTCGAAATTGTAGTTAAATTTGACAGACTGATCACTAGTTAAGACAGTGGATTAGACCTATATGTTACTGGAATTTCACAACTTTTGCAGTTTGCTAAAAGCAATGGCATAACCAATACCCAAACCATCATGCAGCAAGACTACGCCGAAATATACCCCAACCCCGTAAGTGGGGCAGAGCTATACATCAAGACTAAGGTGCCTGCCGGTATCGAAGCCATTGTTTTTCTCCAGAACGCTCAGGGCCAACCATTGCGGACTGTGTACCAAGGAACGATACAAGAAGAAGGGCAGGAAATCACTGTTTCCGTTGCTGATCTGCCAGCAGGAACATACTTGCTTAACCTTCAGTTGTTTGACACCTTCATTAGTTGGCAAGTTATTCGACAATAAGAGAATTAACCCAATGTGACCAGGGTCACGGTTCTGCTCCACGGCTTAGTCTAACTTTGGCGATCACTACTCGTTCCAAAATATCGCGTCATGCACATGCAAGCCACTTTTGTTCCAATTCTATTGATCGTGCTAGGCCTCGCCTTTAGTAGTTGCCAGTCAACTGGCGAAACATCATCAACTCCAGAGGCGGCAAGTGCACCAGACAGTGTTTACCTGGCGAAGGGACAGCAAATAGCAGCTAGCACTTTCCAGTCCCTCTCAGGGCAACTTCAGCAAGCTATGAAAGCTGGTGGAGTGCAAGAAGCAGTGAGCGTTTGCCAATTGGCAGCAAATCCTATCGTAGATAGTCTCTCACAGGTACATCAGGCAGAAATACGACGTACCGCGCTCCGAGTACGCAATCCAAAAAATGCTGCTAATGACGCAGAACAGGCCATCCTACAGGACTATCAATCGGCGCTAGAAGAGAAGACCGCCCCAAAACCAAAACTGGTAGACCTGGGAAATGGCCAAGTGGCCTTCTATGCACCAATAATTGCTGCAGATCTATGTTTGAAATGCCACGGCATAGTAGGTGAAACCATCCAGGAACAAGACTATGCTCATATTCAAGCCTTATACCCTGAAGATCAAGCCATCGGCTTCCAAGCGGGGGATTTGCGAGGGATCTGGAGTATCCGCATGGCTAATTCAACCGTTTCAGATTAATCCATCGCCATGTGATGATTATCACTGACGGAATTTCGGCAGTTACTGAATTTTGCAGAGTCCCCTAACGGAAAAAACGATATCTACTTGCATTACATACTGGGAGAACTACACAAATACTTACTTTAACAATAGCTGCAAGGTGGCGTATGGTCAGAGTCTAGTGCTCGGCCATACGCTTTGCTAAAATATCGCCCTATGAATAGCTTATTGATTTTCCTGATTATCGGTTTGATAATTGTATTCTTTGTCAAATTTCAGGGTGGTGGCATTAAGGTCCCGTCCATCGATAGCAGTGAGTTGATGATGCTCCGAGCTAGACATTCCGACCTGGAAGTCATAGATGTCCGCACTCCTGCTGAAATAGCAAGGGGAAAAATGAAAGGCGCACATGAGATCAATTTCATGTCTTCGAACTTCAAGAAGCGACTCGAGCACCTACCTAAGGATCGACCGTACTTGGTGTATTGCCGTAGCGGCAGACGTAGCGCTAGCGCTTGCTCTGCCATGCTAGAGATGGGATTTTCGCAGGTTTATAATTTACGGGGTGGGTATGCAGGGTGATGTGTTAGCAAAGGGCTGGGAAACAATTTGCTTAACAGCCTCCGACGGAGTTAACGAAATCTTCAGTACCCCCTTATAAAACTGGCCATGACAATGTAATCGACATTGCTAATTCAATACTACCCCAATCACATCTTCCTGATACACGAAACCCCGAAGGCGGGAGTCCTCAGAGTTATGCCGATTATCGCCCATGATAAAGTACTGGCCGGCAGGAATGATGACTGGGCCATAATTATTGACCGTCCAGCCTTCCTCAACCCAGGCGCTGGCCGGATATTCAACATCGTCGCGTAGGGGGCCATTGTATTGCTTAAACTCCTCATGACCAGTGTACGTCTGCTTTAGCTGGTCATCGAGGAATAGATACATTCCACCTAGCGGGTTGGTGATAACATCTTCTGGATCTAGTTTGAGAATTTGAGCCGTATTATTGCTTGCTTGCTCCTCATTGAGTTGATACAGAAACTTAAGTGTCAGGCCTTCTTCGGCAAACGCACCATTGAGGTAAACGCGACCTCCTTTCAGCTCTAATTCGTCGCCACCCTGAGCCACTATTCTGCCGATGAATATGCCTTCTTCTGCTGGTCGATAACCTTCAGTTGCGAGAGCAGTTGCTTTATAACAGACCACAGCATTTAGCTCCGGCTGAGTAAGATTGGAAGCAACGATCATTTTACCCTCCATATAGTTGGGCTCCATGCTCGTCGTAGGTAGGGTATAGAAAGTAAGCATACCCAAGGATCGGATAACGGTATACAAGATCAAGACTGTGCTAATAAAAACGAGCCACCTTCTGGTGCTTTTGGTCATGGTTTTAGGATTTGATTCTCGGATGTTTAGAGGTCAAAGACCTCATAAATTCGATTGGCTACGACATCATGATGACAAGTTAGTAAATCAAGCCCGCTTGCTGTTTCCTTGAGTTAACCTGAACTTGGGAAAAGTGGGAGTACAATTTTCCACTAGAAAACAAAAAAGCCCACCTCCACTGCTAAAGTGTCGGCGGGCTTGTGGTCCCGGGAGGAATCGAACCTCCATCTCAGGCTCCGGAAACCTACATACTATCCGTTGTACTACGGGACCAGGTTGTGTTGTTATCAAAGGATCGTACTCCTTTTATTATTGATCAACACAGCCGCAGGATAAACAGTTCCGGCTGCGGCGGACGCAAAGATAGGTTTTAGTTGGGGGATTTGAAAGGGCATCCTACAGAAGGAAATAAAATTCTTCTCGCTCAATATGTGCACCTCCAGTAAACATGACAATGTAGTTGCAAATGTCTTTGAACTTACATTAGTCTTGAATCCTTATTTTTGCAGGAGCAAATATCTGATCGCGTGTACAAAGTCATCCTCACCTTCACACTGAGTCTTCTTATGCTCTGCCCCATTATGGCACAAGAGCTGCATCCGTGCGGAGATGTTCAGGCTTATCCCGTGGGGCGTCAATGGGTTTATCAGTGGTATGGTTCCAATCAGAAGCCATCCTATATGACTCGGCATTACGTACCTCCACAATCTACCGATCAGAATGAGCGAGCTATTGAATTGACCATCGTCAATAGCTTTATGGATACCGTTTACATGGGAAGCTATGAGGTGCAGTGTACTGCTAGCGGTTTACAGCAAGACCTCCTCTCCAAACTGACACCAGACATGCTGCAGTCCTTGACCGGCTTAGATCTGCGTACGGAAGAGAGTGGCTGGTTGCTTCCTCTGGGCCTAGAACCTGGCGATAGCATCCCGCAATCCTATTCCCACGTAAGTGGATACAGCGGAGATAGTAAGATTATTGACCTCGACCTGGCTATTGGTCCGGTGATCATCCTTGATCAAGAAGACCTATCTACGCCAGCTGGAGGTTTTGGTTGTGTGGCTATGGCCTATGAATTATGGGTTACTCAACTCATTCGTAAGCGTTTCCGACTACGCGACTGGTTTTCTCCTGGCGTTGGTATCATTCGTCGTGAAGTTTTTGATCGTCGAGGCCGCTTCTTCGGCTATTGTGAGCTTCTTTCCTTTTCTGACAACAGTTGACTCTTCCCATGAAATAGCCTATCTTGCTGCGCTTGACCGGAATACTCCTATCGGTTAAGCGGCATCACGTACTTGTACACTCAAAAACACTGACGTTCTACCTTTATGGACCACTCTCTTCGAGCCCTCCTTGTTGACGACGAGAAGAACGCACGCCTTACGCTCAAGCGCATCCTTGCTATGTACTGCCCTGAGGTGGACATCATTGGCGAAGCTGCAGAGGTTGTTAGTGCTGCTAAGTTGATCCGACAAACTGCCCCAGACATTGTCTTCCTTGATATACGGATCGGCCAGTATACCGGCTTTGATCTACTGGAAATGCTTCCTGATCCACAATTTCATTTAGTATTTGTCACCGCTTACGATGAATACGCTCTGCAAGCCTTTGAGTATAGTGCCTTAGACTACTTACTCAAACCTATCGACCCTGACCGATTAATCGAAGTAGTAGAACGATGCAAAGCCAGCACCAACCGTGGTCAGTTATCGGATCGACTACAAAATGTAGAGCAACAATGGCAGAAAGAAGAACCAGAGGTCGTAGTAGTCAATAATGAGCAAGGCTATCATTTCATTACGGTCAGTAGTCTTATACGCCTCAGCTCCGACAAGGGAGTTACTACCTTCCATATCAATGGACAGGCCGACATTTCAGTGGCCCGAAATCTTGGCGAGTTTGCTCGAATGCTTCCTGAAGCGCTATTCTTTCGTTGCCATCAATCGCATCTAATCAATATGCGCTGGATTTCCAGTTATTTATTCCAAGATGGTGGAAAGATCATCACTAAAGACCAAGCCGCAATACCATTGGCTCGAGCACGTAAGGATTTATTTCTCGCTAAATTGAAGGAATTTCGGTAGAAAAGACACAAAAAAAGCAAGAAGCAGGAATAGAAGCTCCTTGCTCTTGCTCTGGCTACTTGGGGTAGCAAAAGTTGCTATTTTAGAGAAAGCGCGTTTTTGCATGCAGGTATAGTGGAACAAATACGATGTCCTTTCCCGCTATGAATCAAATATAGTAGGCGACAAAATTTAAATTTTTATCATCTTTAATTTGGGCACTCTCATCCCGAATTCGGAAACTCTCATCCACGATTCGGAAATCTTCAATTCCAGCCTCTTCTAAAGGTCTGGTGCTTATCAAAACTCTGTTTATCTTCAGGTGAAAACCACAACAAATCACTTGCGTAAACACAATATGCACGGCTGTACCATCGGTATTAGACTGCTTATTTGCCTAGCCCTGCTTTTGCATGCCTCTACTCAGCTGGCTCAATCACTTGAGCCCCTACACTTCAACTATACTACCGATGATGGCCTACCCAGCTCAGAAACGTATGAGATTATTCAGGACAGGCAGGGTTACATCTGGATTTCCACAGATAATGGTGTTTGCCGTTATGACGGTCATCAATTTGAGCACTTTGGTGTGGCGCAAGGGTTAACCGATCGTACCATTCTCTTCATGCATGAGGACCATCGAGGTTGGATATGGATGAATAGCATGAATGGTAATTTTTTCATCCACAAGGGAGATACCATTGTTCCTTTTGCCTACAATCAATGTATTCAAGACGTCCGTAATAAGTTTGATTTTGTGCACGATTTCTTTGTGGATAAGCAAGGCACCCTACACCTTTCACTCTATGGCTTTGCAATCATGAGTATTACCGCCGATGGACAATGTGATATCGCCTGGCAATTAGAGGTGAAAGAACACAGTCTGTATGGCGTATATGCACACGATGATGGGCACCTACAGTTGTCCCAGACACTCGC
>CAJXOS010000130.1 GCA_913057725.1 uncultured Lewinella sp. | reverse complement strand
GAATGGGACGAGGTCTTTACCCCCGAACCAGCAGCTTTTGTTGCACTAGTGGTTCGGGAGTTACGACGCTTAGGAATTAGCGAACGGAGCACCGTTCAATCCTTCGATGTTCGAAGCTTACAGGCTCTCAAGGAACAGGCGCCTCATCAGCGTATGGCATATCTTATTGCCAACCGTAATGGTCTGAGCAAAAACCTGGAGCTGTTAGGTTTTCAACCGGATATCTATAGCCCTTACTTTTTACTGTGCACAGCAGGGCTTGTGGATAGTCTCCATCAACAAAACACCCAACTGATCCCTTGGACGGTCAATGAACCCGATCAAATGCAGGAACTCATTGATATGGGGGTTGACGGTATCATTACAGACTATCCTGATCGGATACCAAAACAGCAATAACTGGTATCGATTACTTACTATGCTCCTGAAAAAATGGCCAGAAGAGTTCCGGTGCACTTAAGCCCGAAGCGTGGTTATTGCCATTCGGCCAAATGTGTCCCATGCCTTTGACCATTCGGAAGCGGAATTCATTGTCATTGGCTGGAAGAGCATCTCGAAAGCGTAAGGTATTGAAATGAGGCATTTCTGCTTCGCTATCATAACTATCTCCAAGCTGTAGCATTTCAAGGATATTATCGATGTTCCCTTTCAAGTAATCATGACTCATAATCTCTTCTGCATCCATCGGAAAAGGATTTGTTTGCCCGGCAGAATTTAGTTTTTTGTCATCATTTGTTCCCATAATGGTATGCAACGCGAGAATATCATTGCTCTGAACAGGTACCACTTGCGGTAATGCGTGCCCTCCGGAAGTGCCAATAGCAGCAAAACGATCTGACAGCTCGCACATGATTCGCGATTTACTGAACCCGCCGCCATTAGAGAATCCGGAAGCATAGATCCGGTTTTCATCAATGTTAAATGTGGCAATTAACTGATCCAACATACCTGTTACAAAAGGAATATCATCAACTACTTCGACTCCTTCCTGCAGCTCACCATCTAGGCCAGTAGAACTCCATTTCGTTTGAAGCGTATTGAGCGATACAATGAAGTACTCTAAGCCCGTGGGGAATACACAGATGAAGTTATGTTGCTCGGCCACTTCCTTCCATCCAGAATTTTGGTAGGTGGCATTTCCATTTCCGCCAGAGCCGTGGAACATAAACACCAACGGAACAGGTACATTTTCATCATACCCAGAGGGGACAAATACATGAAAATTTCTTTCGACACCACTGGCCGTAAGGCGATAGGAATTCTTACCAGTGGTGTAATCGAGGGTATCAATGGTAGGAGTTTCGTCTTCACTTCCACAAGTGGCGATGAAGAGGGTCAATAGTAGGGAAAGAAGGAACTTTCCATTTAGGTGTTTAAGCATAAGAATGAATTATAGGGTTGGTCAAAAATAATCAATCCGTCTAACAAACAAGAAAGCCGCTGGCTCTAACGAACCAGCGGCTTTCTTAGCATTTCAGCATTTCGGCTTAGTATTCCCAAAGATCATGCTCAAAGTTGAAGATCGTTTGTTTGATCTTATCGGCTTCGAGCAGAAGGTCTACACCTTGTACGTAATCTTGTAAACGGCGGTTGTGCACGTTAGATTCCTTGTAAATGTAGCTGGAGAAGAATCGCATCTCCATTAAACCTTCCCATGTGATTGGGGCCGCATCGTTACCAGCGGTGAATACTTTCTCACGAGCTAATACCTGGCGTGCTTCTGGATAATATACCCAGAACATTACCTGCTCGTACTTGAAGTTACCGTTCTCATCCTTCACGTCCAATAGTGGAGCAATACCTAGGATGCGAACCTTCATGGTAGATGTTTCTTCGTCGAAGAACCATACTTCTTTTACACGGTAACGCTTGATATCTTCAGGGTTCAATTCGTTGCGAACTACCTGAATTTTTTCTTCGTATGTAACAGGGTCGAACGTAGTCACCGTATCGATAGAAGCACCCATAGAGGCTACTTCTTCAGGGCTGAGGCGGTGGGTAAACTTATCGTCTTCCGCGCTGTATACATTGATTTCTTCATTCTCTGCCGCTTCTTGTAGAATGGTGAAGAAGGGGCGCTCTGGATAAGCAAATGGCAAGTTCATCTTTTCGCGAATATCAATTACTCGCCAGATACGCTTTTCCCAGAAAATGTCAGCTTCACGTACGTGATCGTATGGAAGGATTCGTACAGTCTCGATCGTACGCTTATCCGTGATATCGTCGTTAGGCGGATCCTGCTCAACGACCTGATTGCCGGATTCAGTCATTATTACATTGTCTACTGTCTGTGCCACCAGCTGACCGGCACCCAGAAACAGCAAAAAGCTCAGGAGTTTCAGAGCGATCTTCATGGAAATAGATTTTACCGAGTTGATTGTAAATTCACAAGCGGGAGGAACCTTTTTTCTCCCTTTTTTTAAACAGATTTCCGGCAGAAGTGGTACCCACTCCTGCCGGATCGCTAATTTGCGCTTATTTAACGGATTAACCAAACCCGCTATTGTATTTAACACAGTTGGGCGCAGAACTTTTAACAATTCTGCGCCCGCCCGACTGATTCTTATTGAATCTTGAATACCATACTGTTAATCTTACGAGTAGCAGTATCACCTGGGCACTTCGCCCGTACATTCTCGAAGTAGTAGATATCACCTGGTTTAGCCTGGTTTACAACACGACGAGCAGCATCATTATAGCGTGCTCCACGGTTAGGTACCGGAATAGCGTCCTGACGCTTAGGTACATATACCAAGTTAAAGCCAGATACCTGACAAGTAGCATCGAAGTCGAAGTCATCAAGGAATGCACCTACACCACCTTGAGCCTTGAATTCTCCTGATCCCATTGTACCACCGTTCTTACCAGAAAGGCGAGCTTCAGGGTTAGGGATACGCTTAACGCGGAAGTCAAAGCTACCAAGGCTCTTACCACCTGCAGATACGTTGATCCTAGCAGCACCTGGAGAAGACGCAGTTACGGTACGGCTACTTCCACCTCCTTTGATAGAAATAGGACCAGTAGTGCTTACTCGTACATCGTTAGAACTTACACCTGATGCAGAGATCGTTACAGGGTTGTCTACACCGATGTAGAATACGTTCATCTTGTCAGCAGCAACTGCTACCGAACGAGAACCTACCTCGTATACAAACTCACCTTCACCTTCACTAACCTCACCGGTAAGTGGGTTGATTACTTCTACACGTAGTGGTACAGACTTCTGACCAGCACCAGAACCAGTGATAGAGTACTCAGCAACACCACCTTCACCTACGCTCAACTGTGAACCACCAGCGAAGATTTTCACGTTCTCTGGTTGTAGAGAAGTACTGTAAGTACCTACAGAAATCTGAGCATTGATTGACTCACCACCTACAACGTATGAACGGTCAGCTTGTACAACCGGGAAGAAAGAGTCGAATACGATATTCTTACCACCAGCTAGACCAATCATATCATTCACCATGTTGGCTTCAGATGATTTCAGATCAGCTTGCATCTGAGAGATCAATGGAAGTACCGCTGCAACAGGCATCTGACGGAATTTGAAGTCCGACCAGCTTGTCTTATCAGTACCCTGCCATTCTTCATCATCGATGCTAAATGGCATGTTCGTTGCGATGTTCTGGATCTTTGTCTGAACCTCCGTGTCATTCAACTGGAAGGTGGTATCATTCTCAGTAAGTAGTGTGGAATAGATCTGAATCAACTCCTCACGAGTTTCCAGGATCTTAGCCTTAAGCTCCTCACCACGACCTTCGTCTACCAACAAACGAGTAGTAACATCCTTATTCTTCTTACCCTTGATGTAAGGAAGCTCCCCATCATGCTCTGGCTTAAAGTCACCGACATCAACTTGGCCGTTACCGTCACCAGACTGGTCGATCAATAGATCGCGTAGCTCCGTTACGTAGGTATTGAATTCTACCACCTTCGCCTGTACTTGCTCGATAGCAGGCTTAATTGGGCGGTACTTTGCCTTTGATTCATCCTCCAGCAAGTCGTTCAGTGCTGATACAGACGAACCAAGTTGGCTATCTACAATATCAATTGTAGAACGGTTTCCTTCGTCCAGCGTAAAGAAGGCATTCATTACCTCCGCTGAAACGTTAAGGGCGAGCAGCGCGGTCAACACCAAGTACATGATGTTAATCATTAACTGCCGCGGTTCCTTTGGAATAGACATATCTTAACTTCTTTTTGAGTTCAATAATTAATTAGCACACTAGCAGCTTACTTGCCAGCGCCTTGCATAGCACCGATAACGTTGCCATATACATTGCTCAAAGAAGCGTAAGAGTTATTCAAGTTAGCAATGTTCTTGTTCAGCTCGGTAAGCTGAGCCTTGTATTGCTTGGTGTCTTCTACTGAGTCAGCCAAGTCAGCCATAGCTTCGTTCAACTTGCTGTAGAAGTTAGTCATAGAACGTACCTGATCAGAAACACCAGAGAAGTCAGCTTCCTGAAGTGCCTTAAGGCTACCCAAGCTGCGAGACATACCCTGAAGCTCAGTCAACATACCACCTAATTGCTGCTCAACAACCTCACCGTTTAGTGCTGGAGTAGTGTCTAGATCAGCAGGGCCAGCAGTTAGTGGCTGGATTGGTGCGTTATAGTCATCCAAACCTGGGTACAACTTGTGCCAGTAGTAATCAGGCTCAGGTCCGATAATTCCTAGGAAAGCAAAGATGAAAGCCTCAATCCCCATACCCAAGATCAACATCTCAGAAGCGAATGGCCAGCTCTCAATCTTAAAAAGGGCTCCTGCCAGTACGAAGGCAGCACCTACACCAATAATCAGATTCTTTACGTACTTAAAACCTTTAGTTTTTACGAAACTCATTTCCGTAATAATTTTAGCGAGTTAGTTAATTTGATTTTCTCTGTTGGATAGTTCTCTTGTCAATGTCGTTTTCCAGAGAACATAAGCGTTGAAATTGCTTTTCACACTTGCATAATGCAGACACCAAAAAAAGTAACAGGGCTTAACAGCTTTTTTTGCACTTTTTTTTGTGTCGGCGCAAAAAAAGAAAATTACCCACTGTAATACAAGGATTTATGCAAGTAAAATTTGAGCGAGATAGGATTTTACGAGAGCTCAAAGACGGGAAAACCGCTGTAACACCCTGATAAAATCAGCCCAAACGAAGTGAAAAAGGATGCTTTTCGTGACGAAGAGCATCCTTTTTCGCTTTTGTGCCAGAGTAGCACTATTACATTCTAGCTAAGCTAGATTTAGAAGTCGTTGATTGAACGGCCCAAGAACGTCAATACATTACGGAAGCCAACATACGACTTGGTAGTATCTTGATATTCCCAGTGACGAGTACCTGTCTGTAGGAAGTAAGAAACATCTTTCCAAGAACCACCGCGAATAACTTTACGCTTCCAAGATTCCGGATCATCATCGTTAGCATCGAAACGGATATCTGGGTTCAAGTCGTGCTGGAAAGAATATGCGTTATCGTAGTAAGCAGGGCTTGTCCACTCAGATACGTTACCCGCCATATTGTATAGACCGTAGTCGTTCGGATAGTAAGCATCAGCCTTTACAGTGTACTGACCACCATCTTCTGGGTAGTTACCACGCCCAGGCTTGAAGTTTGCTAACAAACAACCTTTCGAGTTGCGGATATATGGACCACCCCATGGGTAAGGAGCGTTCTCGCGGCCACCGCGGGCAGCGTATTCCCATTCGTGCTCTGTCGGTAAACGGAAATCCTCGGTATTAATACCATCACCGCGTGTCTGTTGAAACTCGTTCCACAACAGTGTACGGAAGTATGAGAAGGCGTTGGCCATGTGCCAATCTACACCTACTACTGGATAGTCATCATAAGCTGGGTGCCAGAAGTAGTTACGAGCCATTGGCTCATTGTAAGAATAAGCGAAGTCACGAACCCACACCAAGGTATCAGGATATACGTTAACTTTCTTACGCTTTACAAAAGCGTTACGTGGAGACTGCCCGCGGTCCTTTGCCGCAGCCTGCCAGTCGTACCACTGATATTCGTAAACAAATTTGCTTACGTCAATTTCTTTACGACCTGCGAAACGGTCATCACCTTGGTAGTACAAGTCTTCCAGGATATCATCTTCCCAGTCGATGTCGAATTCCCAATCGATGCGCTCGTCGCCGTCGTCATTGGTGATAAAGTGATCCAAATAAGCGTGAGCCAGTGAGTCGCGTACCCAGTAGATGAACTGACGGTACTCATTGTTGGTGATTTCGGTCTCATCCATGTAGAAACCAGAAATAGAGATTGCCTTCTGGCGTTGCACATAGGTATTGGCTACATCCTGATCACTAGGACCGATGTGTAATGTACCTGATGGTACGTAAACCATACCGAATGGATTAATGCCTTTCCAGCTTGGACGATCTAGAACGCCGGTGATTTCGCCACTATCCGAGCGACCACAGGACACTAGCACAAGCACTAATAAAGCTAGTGCGATTTTGGACAAGTTCTTCATTTTAATACCCGAGTTTTCCTTCAGAATTTTAAACCGATTTTCAAAGCGAACGTAAATATAGACGGTTTGATGTATTTATCAAAAGAATTTGCTCCGTGGCCACGGAGTTTAACACATCAACCCAAGCATAACGCCAGCTGCCTGACATTTAGTACTGCTCAGAAACAATTTTAACGAGTAGGTTGAAACAAAAATGGGGCCTACTTACCGCCGACTACGTGGGTGGTAAATGATACGCGGTGGCTTGCCAGCTCCTATGGTCTTGTTTAAGAGGTACTTAACCACAATTTCGTGGGAGCCGCTGTGCACACTTTGCAAAGGCGACAAGCCAATGTCGTAGGCATACATTAATTGCATGGAAGGTGATAAACGAACGCCAGCCATGACAATTACTGCATCCTGCGAAGCACTGTTATACCCTCTTAACGATGCCCCAGCAAAGATATTGTCATTGTAAGACCCGAGCACCGATATGTCTAATTGATTCTCGATTGCATCAGATCTGAACCATAAAGAAGGGCGTAAGACGAGACTATTGCCTACCTCAAAACGACCACCAACATAGGCATTGTAGGCACGAGCGAGATTATAGGTTAGTTGAGTCAGCTGAATGCTTGCCGCATTCACATTCTCTACTGACAACCCTGCCTCCAGACGCTCACTCTGATAGTACACACCCGTCGAGAACTGGATACCCGCACCTGACTCAGAGGCCAGACTTAAGAGGATGTCATTGTGATTCTCCACGCCAGGCAAGTATACGCCATCAGGCGTTATTAGCTCACCACCGCGAAGGGTCCACTGTTGCCAACCAACACCTACGCCAAGAGACAGAACGCCGGCGCCCATCTCCAGTTGATAATTGTATGCACCCTGTACACTGGTAAGTGCATGAGCACCGATTTCATCATTCTCAAACTGCAAGCCGAATCCTCCTCTTAGAAAGTACAACGGCATATGAGCACTGATACGTTGACCAATTGGAGCACCCTCTAAACCAACCCATTGTTGACGGTAGGTACCGGTCAGGCTAACGCCATAGTCCAAGCCAGCATAAGCTGGATTGAAGCGAAACTGATCAAGCATGTAGGTACTGTACTGTGCTGGCTGTTGAGCCTGCAAAGTCAAGGTGAGTCCAAGTAGGATCGCTATAGTGTATACGTATCTCATCGGGTCAGTTTGAGTTTGGGGGCAATGAATTTATGAGCGCTTTTGCTTCTTCTTTAGTCCATACTGGTAATTGGCACTCGTAATCCTGGCAAATAAAATAGGCAGTATTCTCACCTGCTTGTCGACCTGCCAAAAGTGGATACGCTTCAACATCTCCTTCTTCATGAGCCATCACTACCAAGCCAGCGTATTGTTGCTCTAAGAGGGCTTTTGCATTCTGTACTGCATCCGGACCAATAATCGCCAGCTCTTGTTCTGGATAGACTAACTTCTGAGCTGCTAGGGCCCAATGTCCGAACGCTGTTGGATATTTCTCTAGTGAGTCAAGCATGGGCTGGACCATTTGTTGCGCTTGACTTCGCCATGAGGCTTTTCCGGTCAAATGTGCCAATCGCAATAAATTATGAACCATTATGGCGTTCCCAGAGGGCATCGAATTATCATATAATTCCTTGGGGCGCAGTGGCACATCATCCTGGCTTGCTGCAGTAAAATAGAATAAATTGTCGGACTCGTCAAGAAACTCGGTCAAAACAAAGTCCGTAAACGTCAGGGCCTGGTCAATAAAGTCTAGGTCAAACTCTAACGAATAAGCGTCCAGTAAGGTATTGATCCAGTAAGCATAGTCGTCCAAGAAGCCGACATATTGTGCTTTTCCTGCTTTATAGGTATGCCAAAGGACTCCATTCGAGTCAACCATCTTCTCTTGCACAAAGCGAATGGCACGATGGGCTCGGTCACGATAAGCCTCTTCTCCCAAAGCCAAGTAGGCTCGGCAATACGCAGAAATCATGAGGGCATTCCAAGACAACAGATGTTTATCATCAAGACCTGGTGCTACTCTAGCTGAGCGTACCTTTAGTAATCGCTCCTTCGCTTGGCCAAGCATTTGTCTGGCTACCGTTTCTTCAATTCCAAAACGCTCTGCTGTTTCTGCCACAGCGTTCGCGCGCCAGAGAATATTCTTGCCTTCCCAGTTGCCAGCATCAGAAACACCGTAGACCTCCATGAATAATGCAGCCTGGTCACCGAGCTCAGCCCTAATTTCTTCCGCAGACCAAACGTAAAACTTCCCTTCTTCTCCCTCCGTATCTGCATCAAGCGCTGAGTAGAATCCGCCTTCTGGGCTACTGAGTTCACGTTCAATGAAAGCTAAGGTTTCCCGAATGGCTTGCTCTACCAACGGATCGCGTTCTGTTCGGTACAAATCAGCAAGGAGTCCTACTAGTAAGGCATTATCATAGAGCATTTTTTCAAAATGCGGTACGAGCCACGCTCGATCAACGGCATATCTGGCAAAGCCACCACCCAGCTGATCATAGATCCCTCCCTTTATCATTTGCTGCACGGAAAAGCGAACATGATTCAAGGCCTGCTCGTATCCGGTATATTGATAATGCTGTAACAGGAATTGCAAATTCATGGTACCCGGAAACTTCGGGGCACCGCCAAAGCCACCATTCGCCGTATCAAATCGTTGAACCAGGCTATCGAAAATACCAGTTGCAATAGCAGGCTGAAAAACCTGCTTTGCCTCTTGCTCTAACAGGTTCTCGTTTCTAAAAACCGTCTTGCCAGAGGCAATATTCTTCATCATCCGATCTGCCTGATCGATAGCATCCGCTCGCCGGTCACGATAAGCTCGATACATGTTGTTTACCAACTGCAACCATGAAGGTCGACGGTCTGAGGGAAAAGGTGGATAGTAAGTGCCAGCAAAAAACGGTCTCCCATCAGGTAATAGGAAACAGTTTAGTGGCCATCCTCCACTACCGTGTATCGCCTGACATGCATCCATGTAAATTTGATCGACATCAGGACGCTCCTCTCGATCCACCTTAATATTGATGAAGTGTGCATTCATGAAGGCCGCCGTATCCGCATCCTCAAAACTTTCTCGTTCCATCACATGGCACCAATGACAAGTGCTGTAGCCAATGCTAAGGATTATTGGCTTATCCTCTTTCTGCGCGCGTTCAAATGCTTCCGGCTTCCAGGCATACCATTCCACTGGATTATGGGCGTGCTGCAGTAGATAAGGACTCGTTTCGTATTGGAGATGGTTCAATGCTACGTGTAGTTAGAGATACGGATGAAAGGCTAGCAATTGGTGGCCTACATCAGGTAAGAATAAGGATCACTCCTCTCCTACTCTATTTGGTTAAACAAAACCCATACACTTTGGTTTTTCAGCCCATATCTACATCCTACCAATTCGCCACAATCAGACAAAAAAATCCCGGAACATCGATGACATTCCGGGATTTGCGGTATTCCTTACGGACACTTATCAATTACTGAATCAATAATCTTTGTGTCTGTAATTGATTATTTGCTCGGAGTTGTACGATATATACTCCGTTTGGTAAATTAAGACTAGCGCCAATCTGATATGGCCCTGCAGGTACGCGTTCTTCACTAAGCGTACTTAGGGTTCTACCGTTCATGTCTAGTATTTGAACCTGCACCTCAGACGCAGCAGGCAAGTTGAATTTGATCGTCACCTGATCCGTAGTAGGGTTAGGGAATAACTCCAGCTCGAATGCTTCTGCAACAACTTCTCGGCTTGAGGTTACATAGCCACCTGGAGGTTCATCCAAACGCACATTAGTATATAGTCGATATTCTCCTGCCAATAGGTCTACTGGCTGACTAATATCCTCTACTAGCAAACTATCTCCACTGAAGTACTCATACCACCAACCAGTTTCCTGGAAAGGATCAGTCACTGGCTGAGGATCCACTGCGAAGTTACCGAGTACGGCAACATCCATTTCATCACTGTTCAGGTGAATCCGCTTGGCGGAGCTACCTAATGAACTAGCGAAATCAGTAGTGCGGAAAACGGGATAATCGGTTTTCAATTCGATCAGTGCTTTCGTTACATTGTACAAACGTTGGCGGTTCGGGCTTTCAAAGTAATCCCAGCGGATGGGTTTTGGATCCACACGACAACCATTATCAATTCCACCGCCTGGGCAGTAGTTAATACTGAAGTTGTAACCAAGCTCACCAAACTGCCATAACATCTTCGGGCCAGGCACAGTGTAGAAGAAGGCACTTGCTAGTTCACAGCGGAACAATCCGGTGACTGTATTGCGCACATTGTAATCTCCTGAGCTGTTACCGAACTGCTCGTTCTTATACATCATCCGCTCCTCGTCATGACTTTCCATGTAGGCGATCAATGCTGGTGTAGACCAACCGCGCGAGGTATAGAAAGCACCGGATAGGTTAGAACTATACCCCATTGCAGCCTCAAGGTATTGATTGTGTAGGCCGGCGCCGGCCCAAGACATCATACCGTTACCATAAGTGGTCAGCTCGACCTCCTCTTGATTAGCCGCAAAATGCTCTAGGATTACATAGAAGTCTGGATTAACATTCCAAACAACATCCGCATAGTGCTTGATAATAGCGATTCGCGATGCATCATACTGGCTCCAGGCGCCTGCATCAGTATTGAAGGTTTGGGTAAACCCTTTCGACAGATCATAACGGAACCCATCTACTCTAAACTCTTCTATCCAGTACTCCATCACGCGATCAACGAAAGTGCGAGTCGCTTCTGTTTCATGATTAAAGTCATAACCCACATTGAAGGGGTGGCGAGCATCAGGGTTCAACCAAGGGTTATCTGGTGTTGGCTTGAAAGCCGCCTGATCCCAATACAATTGTGCTAGCGGACTCTGACTGAAAGCATGGTTATACACTACGTCGAGAATCACCGCTATACCACGGTTGTGGCATTCATCTATAAAGGTCTTGAACTGATTAATCGTACCATAGTACTTGTCCAAGGCCATATGGAAACTAGGATTATAACCCCAGCTAATATTCCCTTCAAATTCATTTACCGGCATCAATTCGATCGCATTCACGCCAAGGTTACTCAGATAATCTAAGGTATCCAGTAGCGTCTCATAATCATGGCGATCAATAAAGTCACGAAGTAGTAATTCATAGATTACTAGGTCTTCTTTTGCGGGAGGTGTAAAGTCATTTACCTGCCAGTCATATGCAGGTGCGCCTGGCTGAAGGACACTCGTAATTCCTTCTGTCTTTCCGGTAGGATATGCCGGTAAATCCGGATAAGTCTCCGCAGGAATGAAAGGATCATTCCAAGGATCCAAGACGATGGTACTGTACGGATCAGCAATACGGATGCTACCATCTACCAAATATTGGAATGCAAAGGTTTCGCCCTCGGTCAATCCATCAATTTGAATCCACCATAGGTTGCCGTCTACACTCTTGTTCATTTGGTAGTCCAATGAAGCTTGCCAGTCATTGAAGTCGCCCAACACGAAAATAGCTTCCTTATTAGGTGCATATAGTTGCAACAGGTAGCTACCATCTCCTAAGTAATTGATACCGTGTGGTAAATCCAATGGAGGATCTTGCTGTGGCACATCACCAGGGATAACCAAAACAAAAGTGGCCGTATCAACTAGGCCTTCATAGGCTGCAGCTACAACAACTTCCTGTACACCACTGCCACCACTTACATCAATGGTGGTGTTAATAGTACTTTGGTCCATAACCGATGTCAGTTCTGAGCCGTCTACGAAGATCTGTATATCAGATTCAATGTAGCTATTGACTGCCACTGGAATAACGGCTCCATCAGTAGTGATAACAACGGGATCGGCCGGATCAGTAACATCAACTCGATAATCGGCGGTATAGGTAAAGGACTCTGTCAATGTAGTGCTCCCTGCGGTAGCAGTAATCACCACTTCGTGTATTCCTTCTTCGAGCGCTCGTAATTGGTAGCTAAGCTCCGTAGCATCGGTAACTTCCGTAACCAACTCACCATCCTCTGTAACCGTAATGGTAGCAGCAGCAGACGTAACAGCATCAATGGTGATAAACTCACCAAGCGCCACATCCAGGCTACTTTCCAGTGGGCCATTCAGACTTAAGGATAATGGAATATTCTCTTCAAAGACATCGTAGTAAATATCCGCACCACCGTTGGCTTTACCTTCCAAAGAGCCGTCACCATTTCGGAATACGAATGCTAACTGTAAAATCTCTTCATTGGCTGGTACGCCATAGTAGTCGCGAATAGATGGGCTAATGGTGTAGGTATACTTATTATCCTCACCAGGTACCGGTGTTAGCTGCCAACTCGTATTGGCTTGCCCCCAGGTAGTTTGTACATATTGCCAATCTGATGGCCCTGTACTGACATCAGTGATCACTCCGGTGTGTAGGTAAACATCACATCCGCAGTTGGCCAAACCTCCTGTACCCTCAGTGGCATCGAAAGTAATGGTGACCTCATCACTGGCCGTTGGAAATGCTGGCTCAGCAGTAATAAGCTGGGCGGCCAAGAAATTAGGGCTCATCCCCATGATGGCCAAGACGCTAGCAATTTTTACTAATGTCTTCAGGCCGTGGTGGTAATATCTCTTCATCTCAATTTGCACTTTTTGGTAATTACAATTATCCAATTAGCAGGGTTTTGATCAATATCAAAACACCATCATCATTTACAATCGAAAATAGGAAATTGGAGCAATAAGGACGTGATAAACAGTAAACCTTAATCGATAGATCACGCTGGTTTTTAGTAACCAAGCGGCAAGGATAAATCGATCACATTTCAGGTTTTAATAGCTTGCTCCACAATCAAAGTGATTACTCAGAACGGAGAATTCAACTTGATTGATGACTCTAAGGTCGAAAAAAACAAACGACCAGACAAGAGAATCCACGGAATTGGTGTAAAAAAGACACTTACCACAGAGGAGGCATCAAAGACAAAGCGGTATAAAATACAAATCCCGAATGCCAGTCGAAACCAACACTCGGGATTATCTTAGAAGCGATCCAATTTAATGGACCAGCTGATTTCTAATACTCATCGTCGTTGTACTTGTTGTCACGACGATCATAGTCATCGCGATTGCGATCATAGCTGCTTCCGCGATTACGGTCATAGCTACTGCCACGATTACGGTCATAGCTGCTGCCACGATCACGATCGTAGCCGCCGCCACCGCCGCCACCGTATCCGCCACGGCCGCCACCGCCGCCGTATCCGCCACGACCACCGCCGCCGCCATAGCCGCCACGTCCACCGCCGCCGTATCCGCCGCCGCCGCGCTTCTCACGAGGCTCAGATTCCTTAACGGCAATCTCACGACCAGCCAACTCTGCACCATTCATTTCCTCAATAGCTGCACGTCCTTCTTCTTCATTTGGCATTTCAACAAAACCGAACCCACGAGAACGTCCTGTCTCACGGTCCATAATAATCTTTGCGCTTTCCACTTCTCCATAAGCTTCAAACGCAGTACGTAAATCATCATCAGTGATTCCGTAATCTAATCTAGCAACAAAAATGTTCATCAAAAAAAGATTAAAAAAACATAACTAAATAGGCTTAGCACTACGGTGCTAGCCGGGAAAAACGAACAACCAATAAGCTTAACAAAAGGAAATCTTGGCTCAAAAGATGGGCAGATTCAGTTCCAGGAAGTGCGACTTATAGGGTCCCGATTTTCAAATCACGGTAAAGGTAAGCTTTATTTGTATACGGCGCCACTTTTTTCTCAAGCTCAGAAACTTAGCACATTAGGATCCAATTTTCAATTCCAATTTTAATCTTTGGGCATGCCTAAAATATCTGCCAATTTCACTGTGAAAAAGTACCTGACTATCCGCGGTCTGATCACCTTGGTTTTTGGGCTATTTATAGTGTGGTGGTTATTTGCCCTTCCTCAGCCACTTTTTGATCGTCCACTCTCAGTACTCATCGAAGATAAGGACGGCACTCTTCTTGGAGCACGTATTGCGGCCGATGGTCAATGGCGATTTCCAGCAGGTGATAGTGTCCCGGTAGTCTTCACGAGCAGCCTATTACGATTTGAAGATCGTCGCTTTTATCAGCATTGGGGCGTTGACCTCCGCGCACTGGCCCGAGCGGTACGTCAAAATATACGCGCGGGAAGAATCGTAAGTGGTGGTAGTACGCTCAGCATGCAGGTCATTCGGATGGCCCGAGGCAACCCTCCGCGAACGATATGGCAGAAGGGTATAGAAATACTTATGGCTCTTCGCCTGGAGTTGGCCTACAACAAAGACGACATCTTAAGATTTTGGGTAGCACACGCTCCTTTTGGTGGCAATGTAGTTGGGCTTGAGGCAGCCAGCTGGCGGTACTTTGGCAAAGCACCTCATCTTTTGAGTTGGGCGGAGGCCGCTACCTTAGCAGTACTTCCCAATAGTCCAGCCTTAATCCACCCAGGACGCAATAGGAGAGCACTGCAAGAGAAACGTAATCGCTTGTTGCAGTCCTTACTCGAAGCGAACACCATTGATAGTACAGCATATCAACTAGCTCTCTCAGAACCCCTACCTGATCGTCCACTACCGCTCCCTCGGCTTGCGCCACAGCTATTGGAACGCATGGCTATTGAAAAAGGTCCGGGACGCTGGCAAGTCAGTATTCAGGCAGACTTACAACGGCGGGTTAAAGAATTAGCATTGCAGTATCAAAGAAGGCTGGCTCCAAGTGGCATTCATAATCTTGCCGTATTGGTGGTAGATAATGCAAGTGGCGCTACGCTGGCTTATTTGGGCAATTTAGATCATTTGGAAGCAGAACATAGCCCGGCTGTTGATCTGATCCAAGCTCCACGTAGTCCCGGAAGTTTACTAAAACCACTCCTGTTTGGCTTGGCTCTTGAAGAAGGGCAAATACTGCCACAGCAGTTGCTTCCTGACATGCCATCTGTTTTCGGCGACTTCCGACCGGAGAACTTTCATCAGTCTTATCATGGCGCCGTACCAGCAAATGAAGCACTCGCTCGTTCACTAAATATTCCATTTGTTCATCTATTGCAACAGTATGGTGTAGCCCCTTTTCATCAAGCGCTAAAAGATTGGGGTTTTACGCACTTACGTCAGCCACCAGAGCACTATGGTCTATCACTTATTTTGGGTGGAGCTGAAGTTAGTCTTTGGGAGATCGCTGGTTGGTATTCCGGTATGGCACGCTTGCTGCTAAATGCCAGTCGCTGGCAAGGACAATATCATCGATTTAACTGGCGGTCGCCGCACCTACTCTCTCCGACCAGTTCCCCGGCGGATTCTCTTCGGCAGACGCCAATACACTTAGGAGCAGGAGCAGCATGGGCCACCATTCAAGCCATGGAGCACCTGCAGCGTCCCGATAGCGAGGGTGATTGGCAAAGTTTCAATTCTAGTCATCGCATGGCCTGGAAGACCGGAACCAGCTTCGGATTCCGGGACGCTTGGTCAATAGGACTCGACCCCCAGTACACAATTGGCGTGTGGGTTGGCAATGCTGACGGTGAAGGCCGGCCCGGTTTGGTAGGCATACATGCAGCAGCCCCTCTCCTATTTAATGTGCGCCGGCTTTTGCCCAGTACTACCGATTGGTTCGATCCTCCCGGCTTAGATCTACAGGGAGTTCAGGTGTGCACCCAGAGTGGTTTTATTGCTTCCACTAACTGCCCAGAACAACAAGCAATTCAAGTACCACTAGAAATCCCGAGAGCCTCTGCTTGTACCCATCACGAAAAGATCTTTCTGGACGACAGCCAGGAATGGAGAGTTCATCAATCTTGCCTTGCCCCAGGAGAAGAATTACAATCAACCTCCTGGTTTAAGCTTCCTCCGCTACAGGCCCACTATTATCGCTCAACCCACCCGGAGTATCGCACCCTACCCAGTTGGCGGCCCGGATGCGAACCCAGCATTCTTTCCGACAACCCAATGGAATGGATATACCCGCGGCAAGCGGAGCAAATCACTATTCCAAGAAACTGGGATGGAACACGAAGTGCCGTTGTATTTACAATAGCCCACCAAATAGCGAAGATGGTTATCCATTGGCATCTTGATGGTGAATATCTGGGTGCTACGACTGAAACCCATACATTCGAACTACAGCCTCCACCGGGTGAACACACCGTACTGGCTGTGGATGCCAATGGGAATCGACTCTTAAAGCAATTTCTAGTTACTGATTAATGAGAGGATCAGTCCTTTCCAACCTTTACGCGGCGCTCTAGCTTATTTGACTTTGGCCCCGGCTTATTTGTAGCCTTGCCATTCTGTGCCGGTTTAGCTTCTTGGATGGTAGCAGGTTTTGGTTGATAGCGCCATTTCTCCCAGGCAAAAGACAATGCACCTGCCGCCAGATTCAAAAAGCCCAATAGGCTCTCAAATGGTTTATCGACTAGCAGGAAGAACAACACTAATACATTGAAGACAAGGAATACAATTTGCACTATTGGAAAAAGTGGGCTCTTCCAAGCAGTGTCTGAACCAGTATTTTCCCGACGCAACCGAAACAATCCGAGTACAGTAAGGATAGTAAAAAGCTGAAGCACAAATCCGCTGTATAGAAGGACCTGTTCGAATGAACTGGTTGAAACTAAGAAAACAGAAATCGCCGCTTGCAACCAAATAGCACGTACAGGTACACCTCTCTGATTGTCGCGTGCGAAGTACTGCCACATTTGATAATCGCCAGCCATGGCTCTAGTCACTCGGGAACCGACCCATATCATGGCACTAATCCCTGCGATTAATAGGCCTGCAATTAAGAAGCTAATAATTCGCCCTCCTTTAGCACCGAACATAAGTTGAGCTACCACCTGCCCTACTTCCACCTTACCAGCAAGGAGAGCTGCTGGAGCTTGTCGCAGAAAGGCCAGTTGTAGCAAAAAGAAAAGCACACTAACCAGGATAGTACCACCGAGTAATGCACGTGGAAGGTTTCTCCGCGGCGCTCTTATTTCATCAGTCAAATACGCCGCTGCATTCCAACCTGAAAAAGCGTAAATGACATAAACCAGGGATACGGCTATTGCACTCTGCCAAACATCCTCCCAACCAAAGCGGAGGGTCTCGCTCAACACCAAGGCATTATCACTAGCAGCCGGAAGTACAAAACCACTTACGATGAGCACCAGAACCAACAGTACCTTAAGTCCAGTTAAAATATTTTGAAACCGACTACTTTGCTTGATGTCAAAGGAATGCACTAAGGCTACCAATAGAATGGAAACCATTGCCACCGATGAATCGGGCCACCCCAAAAAGGTGGCTACATAACTACCAATAGCCATTGCAGCCAAAGCAATAGCTGCTGCAAAGCCTACTGTAATACTGACCCAGCCGGACAGATAGCCCAGGAACGGATGATAAATGCGAGATAAAAAATGATATTCTCCACCAGACTTAGGTAGTCGTGTGGCGATCTCTGCGTAGGTAAATGCTCCACACAATGCAACGACACCACCAACAACCCAAAGTAGTAGGATTACACCTACGTGCTCAAGGCTACTAAGCTGTAAACCCAGTGTTGTAAATACACCTGTCCCTACCATATTAGCCACCACAATAGCTGCTGCAGTGGACCAGCCGATCTTAGTTTGTTGTCCTGGCATAGGTTAGGTAATGTGCGAAGAATATATATAACAACGTAAAACTACAGCTTATTGGATAGGCAGTGAGTTAATAAAAAATAGATTAACGAAAGTATAACAAGTCTTAAGACAGATAGCCGACTAACAAGAAAGTGTGAACATCGCCAGGAAGGAACGTTAACGGAAAAGATCATAGTGTTAATACCTCAAAAATTTCAATCGCTACAATCGATGTAGACGTGGAACGAGTACCCCAAGTAGAGCACCTACACCATACCCAACCAAGACGTCTGAAAGAAAGTGTTTACCAGCCCTCATTCGGCCGTAGCCAGTAAGAAGTGGTAAGACAGCAGCTGTAGCCCAGACGGTTGTTTTGTGACGACTGTCTGGATAGATATCATTATACATTTGCGCACCAGCGAAGGTGAAGTAGGAAGACACTGCTGTGTGGCCACTGAAGAATGAATAGCGAGCTTCTTGCTTCAACTTTAGCTCCATTGGAGCTTCACCGTTAAATACAAATGGTCGTGGGCGACGAGCTAAAGTTTTGGTAAGATTGATCAAACCCGCATTTAACAACGCTCCCTCCATCGTAATGAGTAAGATCTCACCGGTATGATTCCGATTGGGCTTGTCAAGCAATAGAGCAAATGGAAATGCCAAAGACGTCAGTCCAGTAATATTGCTGAACTGGTGGGCAGAATGTGAGTAATGTCGAAGAGAATATTGATCAAAACCTGCAACCTGCCTTTGATTTAGGATATTCACCTGTTCCTGAGTCAGAGGCTCCACTCGGCGATCGAGATAAATAGATACGCCGGTTGTGAGAAGGCCCGCACCAATAAGCGGAAGATCGACGCTCGCATCCGTTTCATAAGGGAAGGTATACTGCCCTTGAGCAGCAAACGGGAGAAAAAGAAGCAAGAATAACCAGTGGCGAATAGCAGGCATAATGGTCGATTGTATTGTAGAATAAAAAATAGACCTTCCCTTACAGCTAAAGAGCTGTTGGAAAAAGTCTACTTTAGATTAACGGCATTTAACCGCTAAAGGATACAAAGCGAAAGCTTCAATTACGCTTCTTACTTGCGAGAATGCTTACGCTTAAGTTCACCCTTATTGTTCACCCATGCAGGCAAGGCATAGGCACGGCCTCGTCCTTCATAAGGTACCTTCAAGATATCATCCCGGCGGTTAGCAAGCTTTTGCAAGCTACGAACGACCATCGTTTGGATATAATCTGCATCTGCAGCCTTTCCTTGCGACTTCTGATCGTCCTCAATGAAGGTTACGATTTCAGAATTGATCATTGCTGTACCGGTCACTTCAAGTGCCTTAAAGACTAAAAGATCGTACTCTGAAAGGCGGTAGCCAGCTGCACGGCCTTTCTTACCAGATTTTTTTCTCGTCTGCTTTTTCGCAGGAATATTGCTCACCATCTTTTTGGTAGAAATCCCAGGAGGACGACCACGCTTTCTTTTGGGAGCAACAACAGGTGCGACCGCTACTTCGTCAAGTACGGCAACTTCTGCAAGAGAAGCCATCTGCGCTGCCTCAGCAGCTTCCAATTCTGGTAATGCAGATTTAAAGCTACGAATCATCTTTTTGGTCTGATCAAGTTCAAATTGCAACTGGCGTTGCTTTGACTCGTAGGTAGCTAGTAGTGCCTTAATATCACTACTGCCTAATTTCAAGTTTGCCATGTTGATGTTAGTTTGCCGTACGCTTTGCCTAAAAAACAATTCGCCTTTTAAATTTCAAGGGTTTAAATATTTCGAATCGGGGACGACTCTGGCTACGTACGTGCTATTTATAAATACAATGCTTAGTTTCTTTATAACACGGTCACAAAACTCATACAGTATCCGTAAACATGGGCTTAGCTGCAAAAACGCAAACATATTATTTTTTCTCAAGACAAGAATAGGAAAACTTGCTTTTTCCTCTGGGTTTCTCTAATACTCAATTTACAAAAGCTTTAATTAGGTTGCTAGTCTTATTCCAAAAAAGGCATTTAGAGCGTGTTGGGAAATTTTATAATGC
>CAJXOS010000129.1 GCA_913057725.1 uncultured Lewinella sp. | reverse complement strand
AAATTCGGGATGACTCATGTTTGTTTTTGGGCAAGGCCGGACGACAGTACGGAGACTACTTTTTGACCTTGGAACACGATAGGTCCCTTGATTCCTGCTGGGATCACAAAGAAACGAGGGTTAGTCCGCAAGGGCTAACCCTTTTTCTTTTCTAACCCCATCTAGCGTATCCCCCCCTACTCCACCAAAACCTCATCTAAAAACAACCAACAAGTCGCACCAGGAACAGGATGCCAAGCCGGGTTTACCCCTTGACTTTCAAGCTGAATACGCAAGTAACGAGCTTGGGTCACCTCCGCACGCAGCAAGTGGTTAAACACCTGAGCTGCCGTTGGCTCTTCTGGTATGTTGATGCGTTTCTCCTGAAATGGCGTATAGCGCCGTCCATCTACTGAAGTCTGAATTCGGATGGACTTAGGCAGGTGGATGTAGGAATTGAAATCTGAAAGTGTACCGATGGTTACGCCACTGATTTCTTGTCGCTGGCCTAGATCGATGATCAACTGAACGTCTTCTCCGTAAAAGCCTAGCCACTTGCCGTCGCTAAAGGTGCTGCTGCCTTTGCTGAGATCAGAAAGTGTAGCTAAGCCCTCGGCCTCGTACTTTTCATTGGGCTTCGTATTGGCTCGAATGGAAGCTATTGCATAGCGAGATTTAGCAAAGGTGCGAGAAACGGGTTCGCTGTCGAGCCAACCGTCCATGCTTAGGATGGCGCGAACTTCGGAAGTATTATTGATCAGAAAGGGTTCCTCATAAATTGCGGATGTCGGCCTTGGATTACTCCCGTCTACGGTATAATGAATATGAGCTCGACTCGCTTTCGTTTCCAAACTAATCAGGAGAGTATCCGTAAATAAATCCTGCTCTGCTACGATAAAAGGAGGTACTAGCCGTTGCTCACCGAATTGTTCAAAGTCAACACCTTGGATAATCTCTAATTCTGGAAATCGACCTTGTGCCTGCTTAATTTCTTCATTGGCAATTGCGGTAGCCCCTAGGTAAAGCCGTTCCAAGTTTGGTACAGTTATAAGTTGGTCAAACAGACTTGCGCTTACGCCTGTCCCGTATAAGTTTAGTGTCTCCAGTTGCGGGAAATCCTCTAATACCGCTAGCGCTTCACTTTCGAATTCGCTGTGACTAAGATTAAGGTGCTTGAGGTTTACGCAATGGCGTAATGCGGATAAATTCCCCTCACTAAACTGGGCATGTGAAAGGTCTAGGGTTTGCACAGCTGCAGCAATAGGTCTTAGCCGCTTCAGTTGCCGAGTATCAAAGCTGTCCGCTTGGGCTAGTTCTACCGTAAGCCAAGGGTCTTTTTCAGATTGTAAATTGGCGACAAAGCCATATTCCGCCAGAGCGGCTAATTGCCGAAGAGTGGGGCGATCCACATCTGGCTGATCAGATTCCAATAAACTAGCCAGATACTTATCCACTTCTGGAGTAGTTTGTAAGTCCTGCAGTTGGTGCTCATAGTGCTCCATATTTTCTATCCACCAACGAAGGAAATTTCGTTCTTCATTGCTCAGCTGCAGTTTACCCGCAGGGGGCATGTGCAATTCATCTTCCTTGGGCAGAGAAACTCTAGTGATCAGTGCACTCTCCGCGGCTAGACCAGCCTGCAAGATTGGACCGTTCTCGCCCCCTCGCTGCCAACCAGCAAGACTGTTTAACAACAACTCCCCCTTGGCTTTTTGTGGATTATGACAACTCACACATTTTCGCTCAATGATTGGCATCACCAATTCCTCGAAAATTTGAGCCTCCGGCAATTGATCAGCCGAAAGGCCAGGAGATTCGGTCGTAGTGTGTGTCAAAAAACCTTCGCCGTGGGTAAGTGAGCCACCATAATGCCCGGTGGCAGTCAATAGCCCAATGAACGCGAAAAAATAGATGGTAAAGCCAGTGTTTTCCGGTCTCCTACGATATAGCCACAATAGCGGCATTGTTCCCACCGCCGTGATAATACCCAAGTTCTGATGCCACTGCAAAAGCTGCTCATCATAGCCTCCGCCACGAGCTAACAACCAACCCGAAACTGCACTAAAAATAGCAGTAAGCGCCCCAAGAAATAAGGCAAAGCTATGGTCAGTTTCCACCGCCTTCTTCACCAGCCAACGCTCATAAGACCAATGCACAAAGACATACAAGAGTATACCGATGGGGAGATGCAAAAGCAGGGGATGTAGATTACCGATTAAGTCCATAATTACAATAGTCTATGCTATTTTTTCTTAGCTCCTTCTTTTGCCTTGCCGCAAAAGAAGCAACCTGCCTGCCAGACCGGAAGGCTGCCGGGCAGGCAGGAATGTCAAGGCTATATCTATCCAGCTAAAAATGACTTGTCATACCCGCTCGCTTGCGAAGCCATTCACAGTTTCACTTTGAGTTATACCAATAATCTAGTCATTCGGAGCTATATTTTCTAGTATCAATCTATTCTGTGGTTCATTTCCGCGCAAGCTCCTCTGATCATCCTGCCAAGCCATTTTCTTTACGCTTGATCGATAAGGCCGCAGAACTATTCCTGAATGGCCTTAGCTATTGTAGTGAAGCAGACGCAGTAAAAACCGTAAAGAAGCGGGTACTGTTCGAGCTACCAAGCACTTAAGTGTAATGCGATGTTTATTTTATAAACACCGCAATCCAGCTTGGAAAACGCGACTCGCAGCGAGTTTTACCCGCTTTAGGTTTTTCAAGTCTGTGTAGCGTAAAGCAATAGCTACAGCCTTGATTTTTGGTTCTTTTTATCAAGAAAAGAACAATACAGTATCTCCTTATTGTATAAGCAGTCATTAGGCAAATTGCTTTTCTCAAAACTTTCTTTCTGGGAAATCTGCTAACTTGGGCCTAATCATTACGCCCTCCTATGAAGAAGATGATGTTACTTTTCAGTTGTTTCATGATGATATCTAGCATGCTTAAGACTCAATCAGAATCGGTGCTCAATGCTTATGAGGCCGCTACATATACGGCAAGCTCGGGAGTTGAACTTCCCTACCGAATTCTCTGGCCAGAAGGTTATCAACGAGATGGTAAGCAGGTCTATCCTATTGTACTATTCCTTCATGGCGCAGGCGAACGTGGGAATGATAATCAAATGCAACTCGTCCATGGTAGCAGCCTATTTCTGGAACAACAAGCACAGTATCCAGCTATTGTAGTAATGCCGCAATGCGAAAAGGATGATTACTGGGCTCAAATGATACAAGTCAGCGGTGAACGTTGCTTCAATTTTGCCGAAATACCGAACCCAAGCATGGGGGCAGCGATGGAATTGTTTGACCACCTAATGGCCAACGAAGCCGTGGATCCAAACCGTGTCTACCTCATGGGGCTTAGCATGGGTGGCATGGGCACTTTTGAGTTATTAGCCAGGAAGCCAGATACTTTTGCGGCTGCAATCCCGATCTGCGGAGGCACAAACCCAGCGCTACTTCCTATCTATGCAGGTAAGGTTCCACTATGGATCTTCCACGGCGCTGATGATCAAGTGGTAAAAGTGAAGCAAAGCAGAAGAGTAGTAGAAAAACTAGAACAGATGGGCCATTCACCACGCTACACGGAATACCCAGGGGTAAAGCACAATAGCTGGGATAATGCATTTGCCGAGCCGAAACTATTGGAATGGTTATTTAGCCAACATAAACAGTAAACTTTCATCATTTACATGATCACCACTATGCATCGTATTATACTTTCGTCGCTTTTCGTTTTTATCGGTATTACGGCCTTCGCCCAAATGCCTGCTATTCTCACCCTTGAAGAAGAGTCTCGCATCAAAGACGAGTGGCTCAGTAAACGAGTTGAACATATTCTTCCAGATTTGATGCGCCGTGAAGGCATAGATATGTGGTTGATGATCAGCCGGGAATACAATGAAGATGCGGTATTGAAAACCTTCCTACCAAGCAACTGGCTATCTGCACGTCGCACCACGATGCTAGTGATTTATGACAATGGTGAAGAGTTGGAGACTTTAGCCTGCGCGCGATACGACGTAGGCAGTGTTTTCCAAAAAGCTTGGGATAAGGAGTCGCAACCAGATCAGTGGGCCGCCTTAGCCGGGCTAATTGCCGAGCGAGATCCACAGCGTATCGCTATTAATAGATCAGAGCATTTTGGTCTGGCAGACGGTATCACCTCCTATCATTATGATAAGCTACTGGAAGCCCTACCGGAAAAATATGACGAGCGCCTAGTCAATGGCGAGCGCCTGGCAATCGGCTGGTTAGAAAGTCGGCTACCAGAAGAGATGACGGCATACCGGCAAATCATGCGTATTGCGCATCAGATTATCGCTGAAGGTTTTTCGGAGCAGGTGATCACGCCCGGCATCACTACTACGGATGAAGTAGTATGGTGGTACCGGGAGCGCGTTCGTGAGTTAGGTTTTACCGCCTGGTTCCATCCCACAGTGGATGTCCAACGAGCGGACCCCGACAATACCGAGAGCCAACGTAATTTTTCTGGTCGCCCATCGGAAGCCATCATTCAACCAGGAGATTTGGTACATGTCGACTTTGGAATCACCTATCTAGGGCTTAATACTGACACCCAGCAAAACGCCTACGTGTTGCGTCCAGGTGAAAGTGAAGTTCCCGATTATTTAGTGGCTGCCCATCAGAAAGGTCTTCGGGTAATGGACATCTTGACCAGCCAATTCAAGACGGGGCGTACTGGTAATGAAATGCTATTAGCCGCCCTTGAGCAAGCCAAGTCAGAAGGACTGGAAGCGACCATCTACACCCACCCAATCGGGTATCATGGTCATGGAGCGGGGCCAACAATTGGTCTTTGGGATCAACAAGGTGGAGTACCACATAAGGGGGACTACCCTTTGTATCCTAACACCGCATATTCTATTGAACTCAACAATGCCTTATTCCTACCGGAATGGAACAAGCGCATTCGGATCATGCTGGAAGAGGATGCCTTTTTCGACGGTGAAAGTTGCCGCTATATTGACGGTAGACAAACGGAGCTGTACTTAATTCCTCGGCCGTTAGCGGGTCATGGGGAGTAGTATAGATAGGTAGAAGGTAAAGGGTAAAAGGTAGAGGGTAGAGGGTAGGAATACTGGAAAAATTCGTTTAATAGGTAGTCTTTCGTCAGCTACCGAGGTGTCTACGTACGATGTTTGTAGAAATTTTCCGGGCTCCAATGTATAGTTAATTGAACACAGGTAGGCAGACCTCCACCTTAACTCCAACGACCTGACCATTTTCTTGGCGATTGGCAATTTGATAGGGTGCTTGATCTTCAACTGGACCAACTAATTCCAATCGTTCCTGAATCACCTTTAGTGCTGTGGAGCGATGGTTAGGGCGTCGGTGGGCCTCTGCAGTATCCAAACCTGGACCATTATCTACTATCCGAACAAGAAGAAAGTCCAAACCCTTTTCTTCGAAGGAAACCTCAATGTGTCCGTCGCCAGATTTGGTGCGCATCCCGTGATGCACTGCGTTTTCCAGGAAGGGCTGTAGCAGCATGGGCGGTATGTAGATAAGATCGGTTTCTAGTTCAGGTGGCACAATGATTTCGTAAGTAAAAGCTTCACCGGTACGTAAGCGCTCCAATTCGAGGTAGTGCTGCAAGTGCTCCAGTTCCTCACTCAACTGGATCTTGTTTGATCGAGAGTGATAGAGGGTAGATCGCATTAAGGTGCCAAAACGTGTGAGATATCGTTTGGCCCTACCAAGAGCTCCCTTATCCAGCTCTAATTGAATACCCTGCAGTACATTGGCCATGAAGTGCGGATTCATCTGCAGCTGTAGCGCTTTCTGTTCGAGTTCCAAAAGTCGATTGTCTAAGCGCAGCTTTTCGGCAATTCGCCGTTGACGGTTCAACCGACGGCGGAATATCCACCAAAGCAGAAGGCCCATAATCAGAAAACCAGCACCAATTAAAGCGGCCCGAAACCAAGTGGTTTGCCAGAAGGCCGGTACGATCTCAATGGGTAAGTTGATGGCTTCGCTTTTGCGTTCGCCCTCTCCTACTGCACGTACCATGAAAGTGTAAATGCCCGGAGGTAGGTTGGCGTAGGTAATTGTGCTTTGATTGGAAGGAGGCGACCAACGTTGATCCCACCCTTCTAGCATCCATTCATATTGAATCCGTTCTGGTTGAGCTAGATCCAAGGCTTGCAACGCAAAACCGAGATGATTTTGGCGATGACTAAGCCGCAGTTCTTCTACCAGAAGCTGCCCCCACGGATCAATGATTTGCGTATCCAATACTTCCGCTGCAGACCGAAAAAGTATGTTGATAGCAGCCAGCGACAAATACGGCGGAGGTAGTTCGGTAGCCCGAAGCGGCTTATTCTCTTTGAGCATGAGACCGTTCATGGTACCGACCCATAGATTTCCATTCAGGTCTCGAGCTGCAGCATCTGTACAGGTTTCAATTCCTGTAAAGCCTTCTTCCTTTCCATAAAAGGTGACCTGTCGAATGTTTCCAGCTGCATCGAGGGAAACTTGATCGAGCCCACGCTCACTACCAACCCATAGTTGTCCTGTTTCGTCAAAGGCCAAACAATAGAGGTTGTTAGAGCGAAGGCCATCCCGATTAGTAAAGGTTCGAACATCAATATCATCGGATTGTAGCCCGACCCGAACGAGGCCACGCGGCCCGGAAAGCCAATAATAGCCTGTACTGTCCTGCCGAACAGACCGGACGGTACCGGAAGGAAGTCCATTGTTTACGCTTACTCGCCAATGCAACTCACCCGGCTGCCAGCAAGCTAAGCCCAGGTCTCGGTAGGCAATCAACAATCTCCCACGAGAATCCTTGAACAGCTGTTCTATTCTACCAATCGGTAATTGATGCTCCGTGCCAAAACTTCGACACTTAAACTGTAAGCCCGTTGAGTCTTCCTGGACTTCCAGTAAACTGAGCCCTTCGTAAGCGGTAGCCACCCACCAACTATCAGGCCCCTCCTGTACCATATCGATTACATAGGCTCCACAAGTTTTTACATTATACCATACACTATCGGCATACACCTTCACCCCTGCTCCGGGAGTTCCCATCCACCAACGGTTGCTGGTATCTCGATGTAATGATTTTATCTTCTGTTGCTCCAGAGACGGCCCGGTAAGGAAGGGCTGTGGTCCGGTTGGAGTGAGTTGAAAGACCCCACGATTAGCCACCGAGAAGAAAATGCCGGTGCTATCGACGCTGGTCAAGGCATATATCTCCCTTCCTGGAAGACCTTTCAATTGATCGTAAGCACGAAAGGGAGCTTGACGCAAACAGCTCAATCCGCCTCCGGATGTTCCTACCCAGATATTTCCCCATCGGTCGCCAGCAATAGACCGTACGTGATCACTTCCGAGTCCATCTCGACGTCGAATTGACAACCACTCTGCACTGCCCTTAGGCAACACCCACAGCCCCTGGTCCTGAGACCCCAGCCAACTATCCCCCTGAGCAGAAACATAGAAAGTAGTAGGGTTGCGAACCGGCACTTGACTAGAACGAAGCGAGTCCTTACCAATAGCGAAGAGTTGTCCGCCAGGGGCCAAAGCCCAACTTTGGGCTTGCTGATAACGGTACAATGCCCAGATCTGATGTGTACCTCTGAAATCTGCTTTCAACGCCTCCCAAGTCTGGGTTCGAGTAGACCAAACCCATGCTCCGCGATCAGTACCTAGTATGATTCTATTATGCTCGGCAATCAGGGCATAGGGCTGCATATAAGATTTTGGGAAATCAAGGCGCTGCCAATTTCCAGGCTCCCCATAGTGAATCATTTGCTCGTTCAGCACCCAATAGGCCTCCTTATTCTTTGCTACCGAAAGCACCTTCAAACCTGGAAGCTCATTGGAAAACGTGGCACCATCATAAATACTTAGACCTAGTTCCGTACCGATCCATATGTCGCCATTGGAGTCTTCCCACAACGACTGCACATAATTTCCTGCTAGCCCTTGCACGTCGGAATAGGTCTGAAAATCGGTGCCATCAAAACGAGACAATCCCCCACCCTGGGTACCTGCCCATATGTACCCCCGACTATCGGCTAACACGGCATACACCTGCGACTGCGCCAGTCCGTCAGCAACCGTATACGTACTAACCTGACGCGGCTGTGCATTCAACACGCACAGGAAAGACCATAAGCCAATAAGGAATAAAAACCGGGGGCAGAGCATAGCGTCTTTTCTATTGAGCTGAAGATATTGCTTTTTGAAGAGGTGACCAATAGCGAGCGTGTCAATCAATTATAAATTTTAATTAATTATCTTATTCAATATTTTGTTTACTTGTTGTTATTTGCGAGATTTACCAAAGCGATAGAAGAAAAGCGCCTCTCGAAAATCAATAATTCTCATTCCATATTGAGCTCAGGTGTGAGATATCCAATAGAATAAATTCCGCTTTTCTATTTAGCAATAGGATTTTGTGTGCCTTTGCATGGACTTGCTCCTTGTAAAGGGTGTGAATCCCATGCCATTTCTACAGCGGTAGAAATTGGTCATGATCGGCTCGGGTGAGGGTGGGCCCGCCGCAGGCGGTCTGCCTTATCCCCTCCCAATGCTTAATAGCTCCTCACTCCCCTATTCCTCCAAACCTTCTTACCTTCGCCTCAGAATTCGAACAACCAACTTTAGACCAACTCTTTTGCTTGTGCGCATCCGCGATTTTGAATGGAGATCTTGGCTCTACTTCAGTGCCGCTATTTTTATCATTACCAGCTGGTTTTCCCTGGGATACAACCAATCCGACGAGCATTTTCAAATCCTGGAATTTGCCGGACTAAAGCTCAATATCAATACCGAACTCGATCTAGCTTGGGAATATAAAGCCCGAATGCGACCTACCCTCCAACCATCGATGGTTGTTTTACTACACAGCTTTCTAGATGTATTCGGCATTGAGAATCCGTTTTTCATCAGCTTTCTTTTACGCTTACTCAGTGCCGGATTCTCCATATGGATATGCTGGCTGCTATACAACACGTATAAACATCGATTCTCCGCTGGACAGCAACAATGGGCCTTCTTCCTATTTAGCTTTTTCCTCTGGTTTGGTTTTTACAACGGTGTGCGTTTCAACTCCGAAATGTGGTCGGCTAACACTTTTGCTCTGGCGGTAGTCCTATTTGTTCGTTGGCAAAAGCCTAGCGCTTGGCAGTATCTTCAACTTGGACTCCTGGTAGGCTTGTCTTTTCTCTTCCGATACCAAGTGGCCTTTATGATCGCAGGCATGGGACTCTGGCTCATTTTTATTCAGCGAGAGCATTGGGGCCGCCTAGTCAGTTTCACAGTTGGCGGACTCTTAATGGTATTGATCGGAGTTGTAATTGATCGTTGGTTTTACGGCGAATGGGTATTTAGTACCTGGCATTACTTTGAACAGAACATCCTACTCGACAAAGCCTCTACCTTTGGAGTTGATCCCTGGTGGCAATATTTTTATGAGATCATAATCAAGGGTATTCCGCCCTTCGGTCTTTTCTATTTGGCAGCCCTATTTTTCTATATCTGGCAGCGGCCCAAAGATTTGATCAGTTGGCTCAGCATCCCGTTTATTGGCATCCATCTACTTATCGCTCATAAGGAGTTACGGTTCTTTTACGTACTTCTTCCATTTTTACCTATTGCCCTCAGCAGCCTACTACAATTCTGGCAAGACCATCGCGGAACGGAACTAACATCCAACAAGGGTTATCGAATTGGCTGGAAAATCTTCTGGGTGCATAACGCTCTCCTTACAATCTTCATCATGTTTTGGCCCGTAATCATGGAAACGAAGATCTACCAGGCCATCTACTATAACTATGAAGAGCCGATCACGGTATACGGCGTTCAGGACAATCCATACCGTCTTGCCTTGTATATCAACTATTATAAGCGAAAGAATGTGTGTACCGCCGAGGTAGACAGTCTCGACAAACTTCCCATGTACGGGAAGGATCCCTACATCATTGCGGTAGATCGCCGTTATGGCTACGACATTGATGGCCTACCTGGCAAGAAGCGGCTTATTTATAGCACCTTCCCAGATTGGATACATGCCATCAACTTCAACAATTGGCTCGGCCGCTCGCAATGGTGGCTCGTATATGAGGTTGAACCAAGAGAATAACCTCGTAGCTAAAACGAAAAATGCCCGTGTGATCTGATAATCGCACGGGCATTTAGCTTTTATATTAGATGCTCTTATTCGAACACCTCCAACATTGGTAGCTCCACTACCTCTGCTTCTTCTTTACTTACACTGGCAAAACCTAGAATACCACCAGAAGCTTCTGCTACGTGACGAGCAAATGAGCGGAAGTTTTGGTAATAGATCACTGCATCGAAGTGGTCGAGTTTATGCAGAATCGGGTTCAGCGCAGTCAACTGCTCTGTCACCACCTCCATGCGCTCAGCAGTACCTTTAGGTAGCTTGATCACCAGGTCATTTAGGCGAGTACTAAATTGTTCTCCTACAGCTGCGAAGTAATCATTCAACTTATTGCTGTAGTCGTAACTCCGAATCTTGGTCAGCTTTTCGGCCCACTCCAGTTCTTCATCATCCATATTGCCATCGGCACCGGCAACGAGGATTGTAATCAACGGAATGGCATCAAACATTTGCTGTTTCTCCGTTTCGGATAGTTTGTTAAATTCTCTTGGCATTTTGGCGCTCAATTTTTTTACGCTGATCAGAATAGGAAATCAGTACTCCTACCCTTTCTAGAACGCCGCAAAAATAGAAAACTTGTTAAACATTAAGGTATTGTTGGACGGCTAATTGCAATAGTTATCATCACTGCTAATCTGCTGGTAGCCAAGCCAGGGCCTAGACACAAGACAACGCTCTGCTTCTTACTATACAGTAAGCTCAGGACATGATCTTGCTTCGGAGTTCTTCTAACCGTCGAAGGCGAGGTAAATGCTTCCACCGCAACTCCAGCTGTACAAGCGCATAAGACAGAATAAAACATCCGATAATCAATCCCCATTGCCACAAATCTGGATTCTTCCGGCTCATTCGAAATAATGTTACCGCGGCTGTCGGTAATAAAAACCAATAACTAAACGTCCGTGCAAATCGCACCAAGTACTGAGCGTTGGCCACAGCCTGATCAATCTCCTGGGCAACGGCCTTGCCAAGTGTTCGCTGCCGGCTGAGACGCTGCTGCCGCTGCCACCACACATAAACTCCAGTCCCTAACATTACGACTGCTGCAAGAATACGGTAAGCCCCATCACTACCGGTGAGGATGAGAAGGACGCAGGTGATTAGTGCCACAGTTATCATCCCCCATTCGTTGATAGCAGCTAGGCGACTCACTGAACGTGCACGACGCGCTACCATTCGATTCAATGCTTCCTGATCAAATACGTACATCGGTTGATTATTTTCTTGGTTCCACACTTTTTGTAAATCCTCAAAGTCCATTGGTCTCCAATAATTTAGCACGTCGCATAAGACGTTGTTTGACTCGATATATCTTCACTCCCACATTACTCTCACTGATACCCATTACCTCTGCTATTTCCTTATAACTAAGCCCATCCAGTAGTAGCAAAGCCAAGGAGCGATCTACCTGATCTAATTGATTGATCTCCTTGAACAGCCAGTCCAGTCGGTCATCTGGCTCTGGTGGAGAATGTAATATGGGTTGTTGGCTTGCATATTGTTCATTTCTGCTTCGTTCCTTGCGCTCCTTTTTTTGCCAGGTAATAGCAGTGCGCAACGCAATACGATATATCCAGGTGCTAGCAGCAGACTTACCTTTAAAGCCAGGGATCGAACGCCACAGCTGTATACAGATCTCTTGGAAAAGATCATCTCGATCCACCACTTCTGTCGTGTAGGCACGGACAACCTTAAAGATCAAGCCTTGAAATTGCTTGAGCCACTGATTAAAGATTTGCTGCTGCTCAGTCGCAGTCATATAGCTATTCGCTTTTCTTTATCTGACTAGTGGAGGCTAGTCTGAATTTTCTTACAAGAGATGCCAGAATTTTCTTATTTCTTAGAAAATAGTGGTTAAATCAGAATTAGCTTCCTAAAAATCACCGGTGTAGTGGATCCGCTGAAACACCCAACCGGTGGGCGATCTTTCGAAAAAGCAAAACCCTGTATAGCCACACGTTGACCCACCCAAATACAGGAAGGAAAATACGCCAAGATTAATAGACTCATCGTACATCGCTATGGAGAAGCGGAAATATCCTACGTTGAGGAAATGTCGATTCTTGCCATGCCGTAAATCAGGGAAAGAGGAACGAAATCGGTTCCAAGAGGCAATTCGCACACCATTCTCCAGAATAGTGGCGATAGGAGCTAAACGGCCTGCTTCTTGAATCACTGCACGTAACAAGAACAGTGAATCAGTTACTGACATCCCATCACGGCCACGGCCAAAGCCAGCATATGCCCTTAAGTCAAGCGGTGTAAGACTATCCTCCACCATCACATACTTTTCGATGCTATCAAATTCCGCCTCAGATGTAAAACTGTGCTCACGAAGCCGGGCGCAATATTCTCCTTTACTGTTCTCGCAAAAGTCTGGAAGTGGTCGAATAGGATGGCAATAAGTCAGGAACTGATGGTCCACCTTAAGTTCTAGAAACTGCCGATAGAGAGTTTGCTCTCCTACTTGAGCGGTAAGGAGCAGTGGTAAACAGCTCAATAATATTAGAAATCGAAAGGCAAGCGTATTCATGAGCGCAAGAGAATAGACTTACTATTTATAAAGCTTTGGGCGGCTAGTCTATTGCATAGTTCGAAGGATCTCTACTCTCCTACGACTCAATACCATAAAAAAAGAAAGCGCCCGCAAGCGGGCGCTTTACCAATGCTAAGTTGCTTATTAACGGAAGCAATGAACCTGCGCTGCCCGAAAGCTGCGCTTGTTCGAGTTTAGGGTCAAAACAGGAAATAATGACCCGATATCTTAAGGAGGAAGGAGTACCGCTAGCCTTGTCCACTGCCTGATGACTTACAGCACCGACAACACCGCGGACGATCTCCTTCCGACGACATAACTTTTAAAACAATTAATCAACTTGGTCGTGCAGATAAGCATTGCCACGACGCATCTCTGGCTCGTCCTCTTCACCAATTGTCCATTTAGACATTTGGTTTTCTCCCGAGCGTGGTACATTGTCGAGCTGTACACCACGGCGTAGATAAGCTGGCTCGTTCTCCATCTCATTTACCGTTTGCGGGTTGTTCAGCTTGACGTGCTGATTGCGAAGGCGCTCACGGCGACGCTCCTCAATCTCACGATTGCGTTCCATATCTGTAGGTTGGTCAACCCCAGCATCTGAATCAGCTGGCGCATCGTAAGCGTAGTTACGCTGCTGATACTTGTTCACCGTTTCCTGCACATCATCAAACTCGAAGGTTGGTGCAGAAGGAGCTTCTTCACTTTGGTAACCAATACGAGAAAGGTTGTTCGGCTGGTTAGGCTGATCTTCTTGCGCTGGCTTGCGGTTTTCTGGCTGATCATCGTCCAGGTTCACAACTACGCGATTAGGCTCCTCACGCTCCATACGCTTACGCTTATTCTCAAAGCCGGTAGCGATCACGGTAACGCAAATTTTCTCACCTAATGACTCATCGTAGCAGTTACCCCAGATTAAATCTGTACCATAACCTGCTTCTTCTTGTACGAACTCAGTGATCTCAAAGATCTCGTCCATGGTAACCTCACGGGTACCACTGGTTATGTTCAGCAAGATGTGCTTAGCACCACGGATATCGTTATCCTCCAGAAGTGGAGAGTGCAATGCCTGATCGACAGCTGTACGAGCACGGTCATCACCGTCTGCCATGGCGGTACCCATGATGGCTACACCACTTTCTCGCATAACGGTATTAACGTCCTCAAAGTCAACGTTTACGTAACCAGGCACAGTGATAATCTCCGCAATACCTTTGGCTGCTGTAGTCAAGATATTATCCGCTTTACCGAAAGCATCTGAGATGCTCAGATTACCGTGAATCTGGCGCAATTTGTCATTGGAGATAACAATTAAGGTATCCACGTGAGACTTCAACTCATTGAGGCCCTCAAACCCTTGTGAGGTACGACGACGACCTTCAAAAGTGAAAGGTAGCGTTACGATACCTACCGTAAGGATATCCATTTCCCGAGCTGTGCGCGCAATGATTGGTGCAGCACCAGTACCGGTACCACCACCCATTCCGGCAGTGACAAATAGCATCTTACAATCGGCTCCGAGGTACTTCTTCACGTCCTCGATAGATTCCTCGCAGGCTAGCTTACCTACATTAGGCTTGGAACCAGCCCCACGCCCCTCAGTCAAATTAGGACCAAGTTGGATTTTTGTGGGAATCGGGCTTTGTTCCATGGCCTGATTATCGGTATTACAGATGGCGAAATCAACGCCAACGATACCTTGCTTATACATGTGGTTAACGGCATTACTTCCACCGCCACCAACACCAATTACTTTTATGATTGGGCTATCGCCCTTAGGCAGATCGAAAATCATGATCGCTGTTTTTTCTTACCGTAGCCGAAAACGTTCATCTCTTGGTTTGGTATTCAGTAAGTTTTCGGTACTCGTGTTAATAACTTGATGACGTTCAAACGGGATTCCGTATATTAGAACTCCGTGTCGGGTTCGGCTTCAAACCATTCTTTAGTCTTCTTGAAGATGGTCTCTAACCATTTCCCGCCATTGTCCATTCCAGCAAGTGCCTCTTCTGGCTCTTCCTCTGCTACTGGCTCCTCTACAGGTGCAGCAGTTGCAGCGCGAATCTTGCCTTGCTCCAGGTCATCGAAGCCTTTCAGCAACAGACCAATTGAGGTAGCATAGATTGGACTACACAGATTCTTGTGATACCCGTGTCCTAGGTGTTCTACAGGAGTTCCTACCCGGCAGCTCTGACCCGTGTGTAGTTCAACGAGCTTATCAATGTGCCGTAGTAGTGAACCACCACCCGTCACTACAATACCGCCAATCAACTTGCGGTCGTAGCCAGAGCGACGAATCTCCCATACTACATAATCAAAGATTTCCTCTACCCGCGCCTGGATAATCCGGGCCAGGTTCTTTTCTGATATTTCTTTTGGATCGCGACCGCGTAGGCCAGGGATAGCGATAATGCGATTATCGTATACCTCCTGCGCTAGAGCAGATCCGTACTTAACTTTCAATTTCTCAGCGTGGTGAGCCATTACATTACAGCCATCCTTGATATCGCCAGTAACTACGTTACCACCGAATGGGATTACTGCCGTGTGGCGGATGATACCGTCTTTGAAGATGGTAATATCCGTGGTGCCACCACCAATGTCTACCAGAGCTACACCAGCTTCTTTTTCCTCTTCGCTCAATACTGCAGCAGCACTGGCGATAGGCTCAAGCGTTAGGTTATTGACCCGCATACCGGCACGCTCCACACAACGGTGAATGTTGTTGGAAGCTGTGATCTGTCCGGTGATGATGTGGAAGTTGGCCTCCAAACGGATACCAGACATACCAATCGGATCAGTAATACCTTGCTCGTTGTCAACGGTGTATTCCTGTGGGATCACATGCAAAATCTTATCACCCGGAGGCAATACCAACTTGTACATGTCACCGATCAGGCGCTCAATATCACGGCGACTGATTTCGGTGTGATCATTGTCGCGGGTGAGCATTCCGCGATGTTGCAAGCTTTTGATGTGCTGGCCGGCGATACCTACGTGTACCTCCTTGCACTTCAGTCCGCTTTGACGCTCCGCCAGACGGATAGCCTCTGTGATTGCGTTGACGGTCTTTTCGATGTTCGAAACGACTCCACGCAATACACCCTCACTATCTACCTTGCCGAAGCCTAGGACTTCTAGCTTATCATGCTCGTTACGCCGACCGACGACTGCACACACCTTAGTGGTACCAATGTCGACTGCCACGATGGCGTCGTTAGGTGGGTTTACATGTTTTGATTCCATTGCATTCCGTTTTTATAAATGAATCATGGACTTCCTGTTGTCCATGTCGCAGCATCCGGGAACACTGCTTTTAATAGGATTTAATCATCGTTTTTTACAGACAACCTGGCCATCATAGCGCAAGTCGAAGGAGCGATACGCTTGCCAACCTTTGTAGGGAAGCCCTTCGCGGTAGAACGTCTTTAAGCGTTCCAGTTTGTCCTCGGTATTATGAAAGCGCCCCATCAGAATGGTCTGCTTTCCGATCTTCGGACTCAATATCATCTCACCTCTCTTATTGAGGTAAATCTGTTCGATCAAAGCATCCAAAAATGGATCTGCACGCAGAAGCTCGTTAAGCTTATATACCTGGTTTAGCAGATGTTCATCTTTGATGCGAAAGTCCGCCTCGTATGGCGGAACAAAGCCAGTGGCTATACGTACCCGAGCTGCATAGTGCTTGCTCGGTGGAAGTTGCTGGCCATCCTCATCGAGGTAATAATTCAGGCCATTGTTGTCCAAAACCCGTAGTAGTGGTTCGCGCTGAACCAGCTCAATATTTACTCGATTCTGGGCGTCCACAAATGCCTCAGCACTGTGTACAAATGGATCTTCTTCCAATACCCGCTCCAGACGTTCCACATCCAGCTCCCCTACCGGAAACGCTGTAATTGGATGTGCAAATCGGTCTTCCAAGATCAATGGGATATCCTCCTCATTGATCAGATAATTACCATCAGCTAGTGGTTGGATATCAATCACCAACTCGTGCACCTGGGCATTTTCTTTGCGTTGCATGGCGCCCAACACAATCGATGCACCAGCTAGGAGCAATCCTGCCCATAGCGCTACCCGAAGGGTGGTGACGATTTCGCGTTTAGCTTTCTTTGCCATTGTTTCGCAATTCTTACTGTTGCTGGCTTACCAGCAGTTGTTCTCTAATAGGGTTTACTAAGGTGTCGATATCACCGGCTCCCAATGTTAGTAGCACTTCGATATCTCTTTTTGCCAATTCGCCCAGCACTTCTGCTTTAGACAGCAACTGGCAGTTTGTGTTTTTCATGTGACGGTGGATCAATGCTGAGTCCACTCCTGCTATTGGTTCTTCTCTTGCTGGATAGATATCCAAAAGAAGAATTTCATCTAACTCATCTAGTGCGGCAGCAAATCCTTCTACAAAGTCCCGCGTCCGCGTAAAAAGGTGTGGCTGAAAAATTCCAGTAACCTTCTTGTCCGGGTATAGCTCGCGTGCAGCTCCAATAGCAGCCTGCAACTCGGTTGGGTGATGCGCATAGTCATCGATGTATGCCGAGTCGGCCGTACGGATTTGGAATTCGAATCGGCGTCCAATACCGCGGAAGTCCAGTAGTCCTTGACGGATATCCCCAGCCTTTCCGCCCAACTGAATCGCCACGCTGATAGCTGCCAATGCATTTTCAATGTTGTGGCGTCCCGGGTGCGGGTGTTGTAATCCTTTGATCACAACTTCTTCTCCGTGGTAGTCAAAGGTGAAGTAACCCTCTTCTACTCGGATGTTGCGGGCCTGAATTTGCCCTTCTTCAATACCAAAGGAGACAACCTCCTTATCTAGTGATTCATAGTGTCCTTCCAATCCGGCCTTGACCAATAGTCGCCCTCCTGGCTTTAGTTGTCCGGCGAAGGCCAAAAAACCAGTCTGCAGTAGCGTTTCTTCATCACCGTAAATATCCAGGTGGTCAGCATCCATCGACATAATCGTCGCCAGATCTGGGTGGAGCGTCAAGAAGGAACGATCAAATTCGTCCGCCTCTACAACTACCCAATCCGTGCTGCCCTCTACGAAGTTCGACTCAAAATTGCGAGCAACTCCGCCTAGAAAGGCATTGCAAGAAATACCACATGCATGCAGCAAATGTGTTGTCAAGGTTGAGGTAGTGGTTTTTCCATGAGTTCCTGCTACGGCTACCGTACGCATTCCTTCACTGATTACACCAAGTACCTGACTGCGCTTGTATACCGGAAAGCCATTCTCCCGAAACCAAGTCAACTCTGTATGAGTAGCAGGCACCGCTGGCGTATACACTACCAGATTCACATCCTTCGGCAAAGTCGCTACTGATTCTTCGTAGCGAACTTGGATCCCCTCTTCCACCAACTTTTTGGTCAAAGGTGTCTCCGTCCGATCGTATCCAGCCACCTGAACACCGCGAGCGTTGAAGTAGCGTGCCAAAGCACTCATACCGATCCCGCCGATACCGATGAAGTAGATACTATGGATGTTATTTAGTTTCATATTTTCTTTCCCCAGCGTTCCCATTGCGTCCCCCGACGCAACAAACGCTGCTCAATTATTTCGTTTCATATTTTGCCAATCGTAGCACCTCCTCTGCAATCTTCCGAGCGGCTCCTTGATAAGCCATTCCTTTAGCATTCTTTGCTAAGGCTGCCCGGCCTTTCTCATCCTGCAGGATATTCAAAGCCGTACTCATCAAGCTAGCTTTTGCATCGACATCCTTTACCACAACCGCTGCTTCCTGTGCCGCTAAAGCCATCGCATTTTTAGTCTGATGATCTTCCGCCACATTAGGCGAAGGCACCAAAACGGCTGCTTTGCCAAGTAAGCAGATCTCAGCGATCGTCAATGCTCCGGCACGACTGATCACCAAATCCGCAGCAGCAAAAGCTAGGTCCATGCGATCCAAAAATGGAAGCATACTCACTTGTGGCAGTTGGGCAGTTGCACTGTCCTTATATTGTTCCACATATAGCTTACCACACTGCCAAAGCACTTGTACTTCAGGTTGACCATTCAGCACCTCTGTGGCAGCGGCTAATGCTTGATTCAAAGTGCGTGCTCCAAGCGAACCACCCGTCACCAGGATTACTGGCCGTGCTGGATCAAAGCCGTAGTGTGCGCAAGCTGCTGCACGATCACCCTGGGTCGACAAAAGGCCTTCTCTTACCGGATTACCAACTTCCATTAGTTTTCCAGCAGGGAAGTACTTCTCCATCCCCGGGTAGGCTACGCAGATGCGGTTTACCACTTTTGACAACCACTTATTGGTAAGGCCAGCGTAGGCATTTTGCTCCTGAATCAGCGTCGGAATATTCCGAGCGGCTGCCCGGCGCAGCAATGGTCCACTGGCATATCCGCCAGTACCAACTACTACCTGTGGTTTCTCCCGACGTAGAATCTGGTCTGCCTTCCAAAGGCTACTCAGCAATTTCAATGGGAAAAGTAGATTCTCCAGCGTCAACTTGCGCTGTAGGCCACTAATCCACAATCCTTCAATCGGATAACCCGCTTTCGGGACCCGCTCCATCTCCATCCGCCCCTGCGCACCAACAAAACTGATGTTAGCTTCAGGTGCTAGTTCTTTCACTTGATCAGCAATTGCGATAGCAGGAAAAATATGCCCGCCAGTACCGCCGCCGCTGAAGATGATATTTAGTTCCTGTCGACTCATTCGGCAACAGATTCGATATACTTACTCACACTCAGGATAATCCCGAAGGAGATGCAGGTGAACAATAACGAGGTACCTCCCATACTGATCAGCGGCAAAGTGAGCCCTGTCACCGGAACCAAGTTTACATTGATCCCGATATGGAAGAAAGCCTGTATTACAATAAGCAGACTGAGCCCCATGGCTACCATGGCTCCGAACGCTTTCGGACTCTTGGTCACCAGTCTGGTAACTCGGAAAAACAGTAGCAGGTATAAACCTATGATCACTGCTCCTCCTATCACGCCATACTCTTCGCAGATCACTGCATAAATGAAATCCGCGTGAGCGTATGGTAAGTAGTTACGTTGTGTACTGTTGCCAGGTCCAACGCCAATCCAGCCGCCATTCGCTAATGCAATCTTTGCCTGGTCGATCTGGTAGGTATCGTCGCTATTTTGGTCTGGGGAGTAGAACTCTTGCAGACGATTCTCCCAGGTCTCCACCCGAATTACATTGGGGTATTCACGCCCCAACAGCAGGAGAAAGGCAAACATCATAAAGCCAGACAGCAGCAACAGACCGATATACTGAATCGCAACACGACCAACGAACATCACCATCAAACAAGACATGAAGAGGATGATCGAAGTCGACAAGTCAGCTGGTGCAATCAAGCCACAAACCAGTACCACTGGTAGGATAATCGGCACGAAGGCACTTTTGAAGTCTTGTATGTACTCCTGCTTACTACTAATCGCTCTTGCCACGTATATAATCAGGGCCAACTTCGCTAAGTCGGAGGTCTGAAAACTCATGCCAATCACCGGCACCATAATCCAGCGCCGAGCCTGGTTAATTTCTGCTCCGAAGAACAGCGTGTAACACAGCAGAATAATCGCTACTGGCAGCAGAATCGGCGACCAGTTCATATAGCGCTTATAGTGCAGCAAGTGTGCGAAGTAAGTGATCACCAGGCCTGCAAACAGGATGATTCCATGCTTGAACAAATAGGCTTCGGTATCACCGCCACGGTCTCGGTGCGCCAGGGTTCCGGTTG
>CAJXOS010000128.1 GCA_913057725.1 uncultured Lewinella sp. | reverse complement strand
CGTACCTACAGGAGAAGGAATACCTCGCCTGTGAAGCCTATTTATCTAGCGTTGGCGGTTACCGCTACCTGACCTTAGATTTCACCTTTGCCTACCCTAATGCACAGGAGGCATATGGTTTCATTGATCACAATAGTGTTCTGACATTGAAGCTTCTTAACGGTGACTTCATCAACCTACGAGCAGGCCAGATGGACAGAGGGCAGTACGACACCGTCAAGCAAGAGCTCACTTATTCGGTCTACTACCCTATTGACCGAGGCTACATCAACTTACTCAAGGTCAGTGAACTCGATCTGATCCGCGTATTTTGGAGTAGCGGTTTTGAGGAATATCCCATTCATCAGATGGACTTTTTCATAAGACAGTTTCAGTGCCTGGGGGATTAACCAGCGCATTCACCCCTTTCTATTTCGTGCGACTATAACAACAAATGCCCTGTCAACCACATCCGGCTAACAGGGCATTGGAGGAATCCGTAATTCCTATCCGTGTTACTATTGCTGACTCAATACAGAAATCAATTCTACATCGAAGATCAGGGTAGAACCAGGAGGGATATCTGGAGGAGAGTTCAAACCATAGGCAAGATCCTGTGGAATGTAGAACTGGTACTTCGCTCCAGGTTTCATTAGTTGCAAACCTTCAGTCCAACCAGGAATCACCTGATTCAAACCAAAAGAAGCAGGCTCACCACGAGCAATAGAGCTGTCAAATACGGTGCCATCGATCAAACGACCTTCGTAGTGAACAGTCACTTGGTCTACTGGACCTGGGTTATCGCCAGACCCTGCCTCCAAGACCTTATAGTGCAAACCTGTAGCCGTGCTTTGCACGCCAGCTTCTTGTGCTTTTTCTGCGATAAAAGCTTGACCTTCGGCGATGTACACCTCAGCCATCTTTGCAGCTTCTGCTTGTTGCTCTGCTTGTAATACCATTTGCTTCTCCTGAATCTTAAGGGTCAAAGCCTGCATGAGCTGGTCATCTTTGCCTTCAATTAGGCTTTCTGCATCACCAACAGCATCCATAGCCCCTTGCAAGAAGGCGCCTTCGTTGAAGTTAAGATCAAAGTCACCCATGTTACGGGCAAAATCAGAACCAATAACATAACAAACCGTATCCGTTGAGAAACCCGCAGGATCGTCTTCTGTATAAGGAGCACCCTGGCGCAACTGTAGGTCCATTTGGAAAGCACGAAGACGATCAGCGCCTTCTTCCAAAGTCAAATATGCATTATCAGCATAGACATCAGCCAGACCCTGGCCCAATTGCTCAGCATTCACTTCTATCCCCAAGTCAGCAAGCTGGCCAGCCAGGAAGCTACCTGAAGCGTAAGAAATGCTGTCCATTTGAGTGGCTAAGTCGCTGCTACCTTGCACGCTTCCAGACCCACCACAGGCCGACAGCATAGCCACTACGGCCAGCAAAATAATTGATTGTTTCATCCAATGATTGATTATAAGGAATAATGTAATTAGTGCATTCGATCACCACGTAGTTCTAGCTCATCCATGATCTCAGCTTCTCGTTGTAGGTACTCCTCCCAACGAGGGTTCACTCGGTCTTCCCCAAAATATTTCCGGGCAAGCTCGATGAAGAGGCGATAATGCCCCGCCTCTGAAATCATGAAGCGATGATAAAACTCACGCAGCTCCATATCATTAATGTGCAAACTCATTAATCGGAACCGCTCGCAGGAGCGGGCTTCGATCAAAGCACAGATCAATAACTTCTCAAGTAGTTTATCCTCCCGTGAACCGCCTTTACGTTGAAAAGCCAGCAGCTTATTGACATACTGATCTTTACGTTGACGCCCCAATTTCAGGCCACGCTTATCCATCTCACGTAGAACAGATCGGAAATGACCCCACTCTTCCGTAACAATCGGAGCAAGTTCGCGAACCAGTTCTTCGTATTCGGGATACCCCTGAATGAGAGAGATACAGCTTGTTGCTGCTTTTTGTTCACAATAGGCGTGGTCGGTAAGAATTTCGCCCAGGTCCATTTCTGCCAGGTTTACCCAGCGGGGATCTGTTGGCAATTTAAGGCCTAACATACGCACTCCCTGCAAATCCTTGTCCGCTTCCATCGACGGGAATTAATTTGATTTGAGGCCGCAAAGATAAGAATTAAAAGCTGAGCAACACCGAGTCTTGTGTGGTATTGTAGCCGGCGAAATAGCCATGACCGTTCTCGACATTATTGAAGATGATAATCGGATCATTGAACGGCCCGTCAGATTGGTTCTGCTGACGATTAAAGGTGGTAAAGTAGAGGAAGTACTCCTTAGAGACTGTACGGAGTTCGGCGTATATCTTTCCTAGTGCTTCAAACTCAGGTACAATTTCAATGGAGACGTCAAAAGTAAGATCTTCTGGCGCTGGCTTGTCTTTGATCAAGAGCCCACCGATCAACATATCTGGAACGATCCGATTATTGTTAGTCATTAGTGGCAAACGCTCCAATCTGCGGCTCTGCACGACAGTGTCGCCATTCTGCGTGACGCTGATATCAAATATCTCCTGAAAGACATTGAGATGGTAGTAATTCTCTTCGTCCTCTGGGTCTTCAAAATCGATTTGAATCTGGTAAGAGAATTCTCGGCTGTAGGATTCACTCCCAGTTCCTTCTCGCAAATCAGAGACTTGCAAGCCAGATAAGGACACTGGCTCCGGAATAAAGCTGCGTGCCTCTACTGTTTCAAAACCTACAGCTTCTACCCTAATGGTATAGGTTGTTGCTGCCTCAGGCTTGAAGGAAGTCGTAACATAGTACGGAGGGATACGTGGAGCCGGATCTATAAACAGCTCAAGTTGCTCGAGAAAAGTTTCTCCTTGATAGAGTGTTACCACAGCATCGGCGAGGTACTCAGGCAAGGCCGTATCAAGAATACTTTGGCTCTTTGAAACCGTCACTTCTACTCGCTCACCAAGCGTAAAACTGCTGTTTACAACCAGGCGTGGAGGTGGTTCGTCGATGTCCAAGTCTACGGTGCGTTCGCAGGTTGCTCCCATGAGCAACATAGCTGCAAATATGCACATTAGAGGTAGACGCCACATAGATTTGAAACTTTTGAGCATCCAAATATACTCAAATTAATTGCTAAAACAAATATCCAAAGTTGTGGGAAGCACCTGACAACCAAGCCGCAAGCGCCTAGAAAGACAGCTGATAACTGAGGATGGGGAGTATCGGTGCGAGCTGTACTTCTACAAACTGATACCTTGTAAACAAGACGCCCTGTTGGTTAACAATAAACCGACGGATATCGTAGTACAATGGGTTATTACGATTATACGCGTTGTATATCCCCATGTTAAGATGATGCCGGAAGCGTTCTCCTTTTTGCCATTCGTAGTGCACATTAATATCAAGCCGATGGTAAGGTGGCATCCGAACATTGTTCTTACTCTGGGGATCAAGCACTTCAGGTATTCCATCTGCAGGAATAACTTCGCCCGGCAAAAGCGATATAAACTTGACCAAAGGTAGCGTCAGTGCAAAGCCAGAAGCGTACCCCCAAGTGGCAGAGATATGCACCTTCGGAGAAACTTTAAAAATACCCGCCAGCTGCAGGTTATGGCGACGGTCATATCGAAACGGGTAGACCCGACCGAGGTTTAACTCATCAAATTGACGGACCGACTTTGACAGCGTGTAACTCAACCAGCCGGTCAGGCGACCTTGGCGTTTACGGAGTTGCCACTCTGTGCCATAAGCTTCACCTTCACCAGCCACCACATTTTCTTCCCAATCCTCAAAACCTTCTGTTCCTTCCAAAAAGGCCAAGACTCTATCCATCTTCTTGTAGTACACATCCGCCTGAAGCTCCCAGGTAGGGTTAATCTCAAAGCGGTACCCCAAGTTACCCATCCATGCTTCTGCCGGTTGTATCTGTTCGGTACTTGGCACCCAAATTTCGGTAGGTAGATTGACCGTTGTGTTTCGCAAAAAGTGCAGATTCTGCACCATACGACTAGCAGACAAAGTAAGACTCCAGCGATTTTCTGGATCGTACATGAGACTGAAGCGTGGTTGAAGAGACGGATGTCCAGTAGATCGCACATACCACCAAGCAGTATGAAGGCCCGCATTCCACTTCCAGTAACTTCCCAGACGCCCTTGCCCTTCCAAATAGGCATTGAACTCAGTGGTATTCACCTCATTGTTTTCAAAAGCATCCTCGCCTAAAAAGGGCTCGTCGACAATTAAAGCTCCTGGATTGAATATTCTTCGGTTGGCTCCAACACCAAAGCGAAACTGTTGGCGCGGATTCAGAATCCACTGCCAATCCGCTTTGAAACCTAGATCTTCGATTCCCGATTGGAACAAACCCTGAATTTGTAAGCTGTCGCTTTGACCTACCGTAATATTGGAAATTATATCCTCTAGGTTGTAGTAAGATTCTTGATCAAGGCGGCTGTAGGTAAGACTGAAGTTCGCAAAAAGCTGATCACTGAATAAGTGATTCCAACGTAAGCTTCCCACTGTATTCACCCAATTGAGTCCCTCTCCATACGACTGATCCACGCCAATCAGTTGCGGAGTTCCGCTACCATCCAAAACACTGAGCAAATTCGAACTGGTTGTTAAGTCATCGTAGGTATCTCGACCACGATATAGACTTAGATATATACGGTCTCGTGTAGAGAACTCGTAATTGAACTTAGCATTGATATCATAAAAACGGTAATCCGATGATCCATCTCGTCCTCGTTGCCGCTTATAGCGTCGAGACTGCTCCTCTAGTAACAAGTGCACAAAAGACCACCGGCCGGAAAGGAGAAAAGAAGATTTGTCTTTCACGACGGGCCCTTCTAAGCTAAAGCGTGTAGTTAGCAAGCCAGCCTCAGCAGTACCACTAGTTCTTTGCCTATTGCCCTCTTTGGTACGAATATCCAATACACTAGATAAGCGCCCGCCATAACGCGCAGGAAAACCTGCCCGGAACAGCTGAGCAGAACGAACCGTACTCGTATTGAATATGGAAAATAGCCCAATACCGTGGTTTACGTAATAAACTGGTACGCCATCGAGCAAAACCAAATTTTGCCCAGCATCGCCGCCCCGCACCTGCATACCTTCGGCACCATCAGCACCACTGGTAACCCCTGGTAAGAGAAGTGCTGTTCGAATGACGTCTGGTTCTCCTGCAAGACTGGGGAGTAGCTGCGTTTCTCGGAGTCCGATGAGCTCGCCAGTGGCTAGCCCACCAATCGGGTTAGCGCTTGTGTCGCGCGGATAAACCACCACCTCGTTAAGCGTAATACTCCCTTCTAGCGGTAGTTTATAGAGCTTATTTTCCGTTAATTCTAATGCGACCTGCGTGTTCTCGTAACCGAGGTAAGAGATGCGTACATCGACATAGCCTCGTGGCAGGCTCAAGCTAAAGAATCCGTATTCATTACTTACGGTTCCCTGCTGGGAGTATAGGTCGATGACGTTAGCACCGATCAGGCTTTCGCCGGTAGCGGCATCAGAAACAAATCCACTTATAGTATAGTATTGTTCGACGGATTCTGCCGGTCGAGGAATCAAGATCACTTGATCACCAATGGGCCTGTAGATCAAGCCTGTTCCTTCCAGAATCTCATCGAGAACTCTACGAAGTGACTGCTCACTAATGTTGAAGGAATAAGTTCCGGCAGGCAATAGCTCATTACGGAAGCTGATGCGAGCTCCCTGATCCTCAATCAGTTGATAGAGTACTTCTTGAAAACTAGCATTAGAAATTTGAAGGTCGACGCGTTGTTTGAGCACGTCCTGCCCCCACACCAAGGTGCAGCTCGCAAGAAACAAGCCAAGTATGAGGAGGGATTTTTTCATCTACTAAGCGCTATTTGCCGTCAATAACCAAAGATAAGGTTAATGAGGAATAGCGCCAAGCAAGCCTACTGGCAGGATCCGCTTAACTGGTATGCATTTCCGCCCAAGTTACTGATTTTCATACCCGTTATCCCTTCTAACAACAATAAGACATCAGCAAAACTTTCCGTACTCCAGTTACCAGTGATCGTACAATCTTGAATTGCCGCATCCTCCCATTGAAGATCGACATCGTAGGTACGCTCAATAATATACAAAGCTGAAGCTAAGTCACTTGCGCGGAAACGAAGCTCACCGGTACGCCAGGCATTACTGTTCAACGGTGAGTCATCCTCAGTGTAGACTTGATAATCAGAATCAACAACCACAGCGTCATTGGCTTCCAGAATCACAGTTTCCTCTTGTGTCTCCAGACCACGAACAGCTACTTTACCACTAGTCACTTCTACCTCGGTTCGTTGGCTTCCGGCCAAAGCGCGGACATTGAAGCTAGTTCCCAATACCTTTACTTCTGCACGTTGTGTGAGAATTACGAAAGGTTGTTCCGGACGACGCTTCACATCAAAAAAGGCCTCCCCTTCTAGCTGAATGCTACGGGTATCGGCGCTATTGATATCTGTATTATAGGAAAGACGCGTTTGCTCATTCAGGCTCACTACCGAACCATCCGGTAGAATCACTTCTCGAACTTCATCAGCCGCAGTAGCGACGGTAGTCCAAGTACCCGCTTGAGGTTTTTCAGAGATGTACGAGTATATACTCACAGCAACTACAGCTAGAACGGCTACTGCCGCTGCTCGCATGAGCCAACCGAAGCGCGAAGAAAGGCTTACCACCCGTGCAGGTTGAGCATCAGCCTGGATACGTCCCTTCAGACGTTTCAGACCCGCTTCCACATCAGGCTGGAAATCTTCTCCGTAAGAAGCACTACCATCCCAGATGCTACCCAACGGATGCTTACCATCCGTCCCGGCACCTTGGCGCAGTTTTTCCCAGTTGTCTAGTGTGTTTTCTTTATTTCTTTTCATTCCAGACGTACGTATTCAAGCAAAAAAGGCAGGCATTTAATCTGCCGTTCCACTTGTACAGACACTAAAGTAAGCCTTTCCCCCTATTCACGGGGTGTCGGCTAGCTTACAATAGCAGATATCCAACACAAAAAGCCTAAAATTCCTACTCCGATGTAGGGGGTCAGCTTTTCGCGCAAAAACCGCAATGCTTTGGTCATTTGGTTCTCCACTGTCTTCACACTGATGTCCAATTCATCCGCAATTTGCTGGTTGCTCATCTGTTCAAATCGGCTCAAGCTAAACACGATTCGGCAGCGCTCGGGTAAAGCACCAATAGCAGCGTGAATCTGTTGTTGCAGTTCCTCAGCCTGCAGTTGCTGGATAGCTCCTGCTTCCGAAGAAGCTAGTTCCCTAGGAATTGCTGATTCATCATCCACAACCAACTTCTGATCACGGATAAAATTAAGGGTACGATTCACCGCGGACCTTTTCAAATAAGCCCGGATAGATTGTTGAATCCGAACCTTTTCGCGTTTACGCCACAGTTCATAAAAAACCTCCTGCACCAAATCTTCGGCGAGATTCCGATCATTGATCATTCGAAACACCACTTGACACAGAAATCCATAATGCGCGCGGAACAGGCTATCTAGAGCCTCTTCTTTGCCATTTTGCAAATCCTCGAGTAGTGTTGCTTCTGATTGTTGATGCAAGGGAAAATCATTTAAGCGTCTACCTGGCAATAAGACATTGGGTACCACTATCGGAGCCAGAATATACACTAAACTGTAAACCGAGCGGAAAGTTAAGCATTCACTTCCAATTCACCCAAGCCCATAAATTTTGCCGAATATAATTTTGGCGACTGCTGGGAAACCAATACCTTCCCGGGTCTTAATGAGTCATAAGGAGACTATACGAGCTCCTCACGACATTCCTTGAATCAGAAAAACCACAGATGAAGAAGACTGTACTGGCCTTACTTGCTACTTTAGTTTTACCGTTCTTAGCCTTCGCGCAAGAGGCCCAAGCACAAGCCGCTGAAACAATTGATGATAAGATCAATTCTTTTTTCGAGCCTATCACTACAGCGGTTGAATCAGTTATCTTTTTTACCGTTTCTTTTGGCGATTACACAATTCCATTTGTACTAGTATGGCTGATCGTTGGTGCAACGATCTTTACTGTATACATGGGCTTTGTACAGTTTAAAGGCTTCCGCCACGCCATAGATGTTGTTCGCGGTAAATATGACGACCCTAACGACCAGGGTGAAGTTTCGCATTTCCAGGCCCTCACTGCTGCCCTATCTGGAACAGTAGGTGTTGGTAACATTGCCGGTGTAGCTTTGGCTGTCGGTATTGGTGGTGCTGGTGCTACCTTCTGGATGATCCTCGCAGGTCTTTTAGGTATGGCTTCCAAGTTTACGGAAGTATCTCTTGGTCTGATGTATCGTAACATCAACCCTGACGGTACCGTATCTGGTGGTCCGATGTACTATCTCGACAAGGGTTTCAAAGAGAAAGGTGGATCCTGGGGTGTAGTCGGTAAGGTACTGGCTGTACTATTCGCTATAGCTTGTATCGGTGGTAGTTTTGGTGGTGGTAACATGGTTCAGATCAACCAAGCTACTAACCAATTGATCACTGTTACTGGTGGCGACGGCTCCTTCTTCAGTGGCCAAGGTTGGATCTTTGGTTTGGTAATGGCGGTCCTGATCGGTGTTACTATTATTGGAGGTATCAAGAGTATTGTGAAAGTGACCGATAAGATCGTTCCTTTCATGGTAGGTATTTATATCCTGGGTGCATTGATCGTATTGGGAGCTCACGTTACTGAGATCCCTGCTGCCTTCGGCACAATCATCGATGGCGCATTCAACGCAGATGCACTTTATGGTGGTATTGTTGGTGTATTGATCCAAGGTTTCCGCCGAGCAGCCTTCTCTAACGAGGCTGGTGTAGGTTCTGCTTCAATTGCTCACTCTGCGGCCAAGACGGACGAGCCAATCAGTGAGGGTATTGTAGCACTTTTAGAGCCATTTATCGATACTGTTGTGATTTGTACCATGACTGCTCTTGTTATTGTTATCACTAACTATGGTGGCAACGGTGCTGAGTGGGCCTTCAATGGTTTGAACGATCAGTCCATCGCACAGATTGACGTTACTTCTGCTGCCTTCGAATCTGTAATGTCTTGGTTCCCGGTAGTATTGAGTGTAGCAGTAATTCTTTTCGCACTTTCTACCATGGTATCATGGTCTTACTACGGCCTTAAGGCATGGACCTACCTATTCGGTGAGAGCAAGATGAATGAGTTGATCTACCAAATTCTATTCTGCGTATTCGTAGTAGTTGGTTCTGCTATCTCTGCCAACGCAGTATTCAACTTTGGTGATGCGATGATCTTTGCCATGTGTTTCCCTAACGTAGCAGGTCTTTACATCCTGATGCCGAACGTGCGTCGCGCATTGAAAGACTACATGGCTCGCGTTAAGTCTGGAGAAATTAAGCGAGTAGACTAATACTCGTCTCAATAAATACATATAGGGTAGAAGGACGCCATGTTCTTCTACCCTTTTTCTTTATCGGAACATCAGGTTTAGAAAAGCATTACTCTAACACCAGCACTCGTTTTCTTGCGCGAGATTCGCGTTGTGTATCGTCTATGAGTAGGACATACCAACCGGCTGCTAGACCAACTACAGAAAGCGATTGGGATCCCGGCCTGGTCTGACGCACTACTCGCCCAAAGGCATCTACCAGTGTCAAATGAAGTACTGATTCTGAACCATCGACTTGGGAAACCCTAATTATGTCTTGGCTCGGATTAGGAAAGATGGTGTATTGATCGTTCTGGAGCGCCTCTCCCACCCCGGTTACTTCGAAGTTATACGAAACGACACATTCCTGCAGCCCTAGGTATTTGGGGTTTTCTACATCCTGCATCGTTTCTTTTATCCCCCAACTACCGTAACGATTCGCCCGATAATGCGAGGAAAAGTTCGCGAAGAGATCACCATGGGTTTCGTACCAGTGGTCAAAATACTGGCAGTAGAGGTCCTGCATGGCAGCATCTCGGTTAGCCGTTACCAGTTTTTCTGTTAGCGCATCATTGTTGACACTCGCCCCCGTACCGACCAGGTGCTGTCCACCCTCATAGGTCATCAGGCGTAAGGCGTGTTGGTTGGCAACTTCTGCATTAGCGGACATCCAATTGTAGCTTTCTTCCAAGCTATTCTCCATGCGCTCAATTATCTCAGCTGTAGTAATAGATGCAACAAGTCCTTCGTCTACAATATCGTTGGCCACTCGACCAGCAAAGTAGGGCGCGATTGCCAAAGCATCCGCTGATTCTTCGCTGGGGTTGTAAAACGGGTCATTGAAAAAAGTGATGATCTGATTACTAAGCCAGCTATTCGCCGCCTGACTCGGAATGATCTTGACAAGGCGTTCGTCCTCAAAAACTTCGGAAAACAGACGAAAGATATCCGCAGAGCGTTTTGCGGTATACTTCCAGGTTCGCTCCCAGGATTCACCGGTATAACCTAGATCAGCTGCAAACTGAGCTGCCTCTGAATTTTGTAAGAATTGCCCATTCCAGACCTCATTGCTGTACTCCAGGTATAGGGTTAAATCCTCGGCCAGGTTTTCATCCAGAAACTGAGCTAACTCACTGATGTAGTTGTCGTCTGCTCGATGCGGAATACATATCCAAGGATCCTTTTCTAACAAGTTGCAGAGTTCGACGATATACTCCCAGGCTACGCCGTTAGACTGACTTTGAGAATAGTAGTCACCTGGCGTTCGATCCGACCAGGAGCTGATAGTAGCGCCGTTCGTACGCAACCAATCCATAAAGCGGAAGACTTGAAAATCAGTAGCGAAAGCGAGAAACTCATCTGTAAACGTCTTCTCCTGATAAGTATCAACGTAGTCAGGGTAAATGAATTGGATATTGCGAATTGGGTCACCCTCTTCGGAGGCCAGGATTTCTAGTGCCACTTGCCCTTCGGTGTACAGCAGCGTATCCACCGGGCACTGCAGGGTAGCATTAAGACCGAAGCGGAGTTGAATAGTCCCCGTTCCTTCTGCCACCAACCGATACATACCAGTAGGAGCAGCATCTCCAATATCCCATAGCATTAGGGTCCGAATGGCCTGCGGCGGATTGACACCGTCATCATAAGGAATGCGGAGTGGATAGCCTTGCTCATTGAGTGGAATAGAACCGCCCGTACTCCAAGGGCCACTGCCATCCGCATTAAAGGTGATCCAGGTCCGGGCTTGTTTGAAGGCATCCGTGAACACCAACTCCGTGGAATAATCATGCACTCCGGAAAAATTGATTCCAATGGGTCTTTCGACTTGTGCATTCCCATCAGTGAGTAGCAAAAGGCAGAGAACACCAAGACCCGGTATGGTCCAAGTGGGCAAAGAAGGTAGACGTTTCATGAAGTTGGGATTATGGTTAATTGCTATTCTATTCTTCCGAACGAAGGAGGTAAAGACCATTACCAAAGGACATGGTTTGCCACTTCACTCCATCATACCGTTCCGCATCGTAGGTAAAAATCGACAGATTAGCGGCCTCCGTTGCAGGCATATTAAGTCCCATATTCAAGACTTTCAATTCTTGCCTCACTTCGTCTTCATCAAATACCACCAATTCCCACTTAGCAGCTGGCAGATACTGAAGGCCATACAACAAGGCAAAAAGCTGTGGTGATCCCGGACGCACAACAGACTCTCCTTCCAGCACAAAGCGCTGATCGGCCAGGGTGCCGTCCTCCAAGAACTGAAAGTCTTGCAGCACATTGGCCAGGAAGGTCAATTGATTATCCTCCGTTTCGAAAAACTCCGCAGGCGGAAGCCGCAAGGTAAGTGGTGTTACACTGGCGGCTGCTACTTCATCGGAAACGTTTGCCCCTGTTCCACAATCATCAATCGGTTCAAAGCTGGAGGCCGCATCAAGTAAGAGATTACCATTGGTAGCCTGCGTAGCATCCTCTGCATAATCAGTACTGAATGAGATGTACATATAATCCGACAACCTGGGTTGAATCACAAAGGAGTATTCCTGCCAAGGCCCAGTGCTGACAGGATCGGTTACGACCAAAAGCTCCTCTTGTTCACAAGGTGAATTACCACCCCATATTTTCAAGCGGACTGGTGCATCATAATTAACCGGTTGATTGGTCGATCGGCTCATGGAGCGATAAGAATCGGAGCTTGCAAGAGCAATCGAAAAACGATAACACTGCCCTTGCCTCAAAGCACCGCTCAAGGATGCAGATACCGACTCCCAGGTGTTGTTATCTCGAGTTACCATACCCAGATAAGTACGCCCTTCATACGGCAAGAGATTCACAAAGAACAGGCGAGCAGGATCCGGATGCACATCCGGTGGGCTCTCTCCTCGAAAACCACAATTCGCCCAACGCCGTGGGGTCCGATTAGGCCCAGCCACTCCTTCAAAAGAAGGGTTTCGGAAGCGAACTTCTTGAGCCTCCACAACAATCATACATCCGATTAAAAACACAAGCGAAAGCACTAATCGTAGCATAATAAGTCAATTGTTATTAATGTTCTGAACACCTTTCTCAATTTACGAAGACCGAAGAAAGTTAGCTGTAAAAAAAGCAATATTACAGCCCTATTTTCTAACCGCTAACAAATAGAGGCCTCCCACTGCGCTTTTTGCTAGCCATTTGGTATTGCTGTGTAGCGCAGGATCATATTCCTGGATTTAGAGATTTCCCCCAAATTCATTTGAGGATAACGCACTAAGCAGCTGGACTTTCACAGCTCTCCTCTCCTCGCTTGTTTCTCGAACAAATAGGCCCCATCTTTCATTCGGGAAATGACTAAGTGCGTTTTGAAGCGCATAAAGTTGTGGAGAACCATAGTAAATACGTTCATCCCCCACCAACTGAAAGCGGTTTTGGGTGAGTTCTAAACCTCCTCGATTAAAGAAAAACTGGAGTTCGGACAGGGTCTCATCCAAATATTGACGGATAACTTTTTTCTTATTGTCAAAGAATCCCTCAGCCGGTAATTCAAACACTGTAGGTGGAATCTCTTGTTGTGTTTTGTCCAGATCTGCCTGCAGAGAATCCTCTTCACAGTCCGCAAACAGGGTAATGGCAGAAATACCATCGATAAGCAAATTACCATTAGTAGCGTGAATAATATTATCAGGATAAAAGACTTCAAACACCAAATGTGTGTAGGAATCTTGAATCGGTTTGACTGTAAAGCTATACGACTTCCAATTATAATGATCAATAGTTGGCGTTTCAGCTAAAAGCTCTGCACGCTCACAGGCTGCATTCCCAGCCCAAATATTGAGCCGAACTGGGCTCACAAAATTGGCGGGAACATTGTATTTCCGACTTACAGAGAAGTAGGAAGTTGAGCGAGATAAAGCAAGCTGAAAGGCGTAGCAGTTACCCTTCAAAATTGGACTACTAAGCGGTGCTCCAACAGACTCCCAAGTGTAGTTATCCCTCGTGACGAGGCCTACGTAAGTATCGCCATGGTACGGGATTTTATTTACTTGAAAGGTCTTGTCAGGCAGAATATCTGGTGGGCTTTCTGAAGGAGGTCCACAATCAAACCAACTCTCCGGTGTTTTGCTGTGACTGGGCGTGTCTTCGAAGGAGGGGTTAGACAATGAAATCACTTGAGAATGAGCCGCAGGTGCATAAACGCACAGGGCACATAAGAGCGCAAAAAATCGAAACATTGTGTAATTATTTAAGAGCGTGTATACTAAACAAAACTACCAAAAAAGCAACAACACCCGATCCCCATCTCGTACGGCTAGCACTGGATTTCTAGGGAGCTTTTTCAGCGTTCCTACCTGTAGGTACCGCCAGACGCCCATACTGCGAAGGCGTTCCTTCAAAAGTTTGCTTCGAGCCCTGCGCACTGCCTTTTCTGGCTCTCGCCACACCAAATACCAGGGCTGATCCGTGAATTGGCTCGCATAGTTGGCCAGCCCGTATAACCCCATGTCGGTTTGCCCGGAAAAGACCAATTCCAGCTGTTCCTTTACCTTGTTGGTGTCTACCGCACTTAACGGTTGCAATTCTGGCACTCTTTCAAAATCAGGATCCAGATCCGGAATGGGCTCAGCGGCCAGACGTTGAAGCTCAGCGGTATTGATCTGACAATTCTCAATAGGAATTAAATGAGAGGCATTATCAAGCATCACATTCCCACTATATGGAATGGTTGCACCAGATGCGTACATAGCCTCTATAATGAATAGCGCATGAGCCTCCGTTGGTTGAAACTGGAAAGTATAGCGTTGCCAATCGGTATGCTCTATCACTGGACTAACTGCTAGCAACTCCTGGGGTTGATCCGCGAGATTACTTCCCCAAATGCGGATGCGAATTGGTTCTACAAAACTAATATGCTGCCCAGTAAGTCGACTCCTACTGAGGTAGACCGCAGAACGCGCTAAATCAATACTGAACTCGTAACACTGTCCAGGTGTCATCGACCAGCCCAAGGGGTTTGCTATTCGCTCCCAGGTACCAAAATCGCGGGTGATCATAACTAAGTGCGTCTCACCGTCACTTGGATGCGTGTCTGCCCGAAAGAAGTCGGTTGGACCAATATCAGGAGGGGTCTCTAAGGGGAAGCCGCCATTAAGCCAGCCTTTGGGGACCTTGCTATGGCGAGGTTCGTCCTCAAAAGAAGGGTTTTGCAGAAAAAGCGTGTCTTGGGCACTGCCCATCATAGGTACGAAACAGGCCAAAATAACCCAGTGTAGTAGTCGCTGAAACATCCTAGTACTATCCGGTGGTTAGGGGCGGAAATGTACACAATTCTCGGCGTTTTCCGAAAGGTCAACCTGCTTCTCTAGTATACTATGATCTTGTGAGCTACCCAATCCTGACCACCACCAAAGCGCAGCAAATAGGTTCCCGCTGGAAGGCCGGCCACATCTACTGAGAAACGGCGTAGTCCAAACTCTGCTACTACCACCTCTTGCGTACGGACCAAACGGCCCAGCACATCATGCACTTCTGCTTGAAAAGAACCGTTCTGCGGACTGGTAAATTCAACCGTCAGGAGATCTCGTACCGGATTAGGATACACTCGGTTTAGCGCCAACGGCCCAAGCGTATTCTGGCAGCTAGCCTCCATTATTTCCATAGCGGTACCAACATTGAGCCGGCGACCAGTAAGCGTGCGGCCCTCTAGTGCTACTACTTCATCGCCACTTTGCATCAAGAATTCTTTCACTAGCAGTGCGGTACCAGCCGGATTTGTTATAGCTGCTTCTTCTAAGCCCTCACAAGTAGTGGCATATAACAAGGCAATAGCACCTGTCACATGAGGCGTAGCCGCGCTGTTTCCACCAAAAGTTCCGTAGGTATTGGAAGGCTTAGCCGTAACGCTAGCTTCCCCTGGCGAACCGATATCAACAGACACTGCTCCGTAAGCAGAGCCCTGATAAAGGTTGTCATCTTGGGTTGTATTACAAGAAATGAGTAGGTAATCGGATGTACAAGTAGCAGGCATATCACCGAATTCCTCAACATCAAACTGCTGGTTACTAACCCCTGAACTGGATAGAATTCCTACGGCTCCCATTTCATCGTACATGGCTCCCCAAACAGGCTGCTGTTCACAGGTGACACCAGTTTGGCCAAAGCTGTTATTCGTCGCCACTACAAAAGAACCATCCGTTCCTCCAGAGGTATTGAATCGTTGGCGTTGATCAATTACGTACTCATAAGCTTCTACCAAATCACCGACTGTATTGAAACTGAAGAGCATTAAATCGATATCCCAATTCAAACCTGCTACGCCTGTTCCATTATTGCCTTTCGCGCCGATAATTGCACCCGTCGATAATCCATGATTACCAGGGGCGATATTGGGAGAGTCCGAAAAGAAATCCCAACCCAACATATCGTCTATGTAGCCATTGTTGTCGTTATCAATGCCGTCGCCAGGAATCTCGTGTGGGTTTTGCCAGAAATTTCCCTGCAAATCCTCATGAGAAGGGTCAAAACCACTGTCCATAACCGCTACTACTATGGGCGTCCCTTTAGCTGTACTACCTCCGGTGGTGACTTCCCAAGCACGCGGAGCGTCAATGAGGTCCATATCCCACTGCCGGAAGAACTCACTATCGTTGGGTGTATTGCGAAACTCTAGTTCGTAATTAGGTTGCCAACGCACCACCAGCGAATTAGCATTTACGAGCTCATAGACCTTAGCTGAAGCAATTGCTTTTTCCGGAAAAGAGAATAAATGGATATTTAATCGATCACTCAAGATACGCTCATGGTGAATAACAGCTTGATCACCTACTCGAAGCTCCTTTTTCACCCATTCTGAGGCAGTAACACCAGGCGCCAACTGAACGAGTAATTCGCCTGGAATAAGTAGTGGTGCCTTTTCCTGTGCTAGAACGAGCTGGAAGGCCAATAAGAACAATATTACATTCAGAAAACGCATGCACTTCAGTTTTGAGGTCGATATGGTTCCAACGGTGGGTCAAAGGTAGGAGGCGGAATCCTAATTTGGGACTCAGATTGAGTAAAGCATTGAGTCCGCTTAGTGAACTCTTTAAAAAGGGGGTAAAGCCCTTAATTATAAGTCCGAGCGCAAATTACGGAAATAGCTTGCTGCCAGCAATAAACGGCTTCCATACCAGGAGAACATTTCGCCATCTACCAGACGAACATCAGCATTCGGACATAGGATTGACAGTTCTTGAGTATGCTTCTCCTTGAATGGAAAAGGCTCTGATGATAGCAGAATCACTTCAGGATTTAAGGATAGGATTTGATCATCCGTAAGTTCTGGATAGCGATTTTCACTAGCCAATACATTAAGAAAACCACTGCATCTAAGCATATGGTTTATGAAAGTATCTCCGCCGGCCGCCATATAGGGGTTACGCCAAATCAGATACAAGCAGGATCGTAGTGTGGCTTGAGAAAGTTGTCGAAACCCTCGTTTGGTATCCACCACCAATTGCTCGGCTTCGGGCATCGTTTCCGTCATCTTTCCAATCGCCAAAATCATACTGAGGGCACTATCCAAATCCACTACCTTGCTTACCCACACTGGAAATTCTTCGGCCAGGGCCAAAACTTGATCGCGATCGTTCTCTTCCTGATTAGCGATGATCAAGTCGGGTTGGAGTTGCCGTATCGTCTCCATGCGCAAACTCTTGGTACCACCAATGATGGTCTTCTCCTTTCTCCACGACTTGGGATGCACGCAGAATTTTGTCACTCCCACTACCCTATCCTTCAGGCCTAAGTCTGCCAGGAGTTCTGTTTGCGAAGGAACTAAAGAGACAATCCGCTTCGGAGGCTGATCCCCCAGCTCAACTATTCGATCCAACTGGTCTGAAAATGATGCCAATTTGTAGTTCTTTTAATCCAACAACAAGCTCAAGGCCGGGAAGTTAGCGGAAAGTTTGCATAGCAAATGCCCTGCTGCTGTCGTTATCTATTCAAAACATGGTATTGCCACTACTCACCGACAACAAATGATTGCCCTAAATTCTTTTATATTAAAGCCGTGCATAAGAAGAAGAGCTACTTCTTCCGCCAACTTAAACTCGGAAGAACACAAACACTGCTACACCACAACCCATTCTTGATCAGCGCATTCACCTAATTATTCTACCAAAAAAGCCAAACAATGAGTCAGAATCCCCAAGCAAGATTATCCTTTTCTCCCGGTATTCGAATCATGATACCCATGCTGTATGCCGCATGGTCTGATCGTGTTCTGACTCCCTCAGAGGTGAGCCAACTGCGGGAAAAGGCTGCAGAATTGAGCTTTCTGACAGAAGAAGACAAGGTACAGTTGCTGGATTGGAGTAATCCGAGCAGACCGCCAGCACGAGATCTATTCAAGTTCTGGGAAATCACCTGTCAGGAGGGAGCCCAAGACCTGGGCACGGACAAAAGCTTGGTCAGTTTAGGTATGGCTCTAGCAGTTGGAAAAACGAAACCTCCGAGCTGGCCACAAGCGACTGACCAAGAGCTGTTGGAAGAATTGGAAGCGGCTTTAGGAACGCTTAACCAGGCTACCTTCCGTAATCTGTTTGCACCAGAAGAAGGTGAAGTACAGGCAGAGGAAATCGAGAAGGCGAGCTTCAGCATTGCAGAATTGGGGGCTGCACTTGATGGATCATTTGCGGAGACTAAAGCCCGTACGCTAACGGTGCTTCAAGATCCCGCCTTTAAGCTCCGTCATATGCCAACAAAGGAGGAGCATCGTGAACAGGTATTGGAGTGGTGCAAGCTGCTCTCTGAACAAGGCGTCGGTAGTTTATCTTTCCCGGTAGAATACGGTGGAAAAGGCGATATGAGCTTGTACACGGCTGTATTTGAAACCTTAGGCTACCATGATTTGAGCCTTTGCATCAAGTTCGGTGTACACTTTGGTTTGTGGGGTGGAGCTGTACTGGCACTGGGTACAAAAAAGCATCATGATAAATACCTGACTGATACTGGCACCTTTGCACTACCCGGTTGTTTTGCGATGACTGAAACCGGGCACGGATCAAACGTTCGTGGCCTAGAAACCACGGCAACTTATGATGTCGAAACCGATGAATTGGTTATTCATACGCCACGCCTCGAAGCCGGAAAAGAATACATCGGAAACGCACTGCATAGTAAGGTAGCGAGTGTATTCGCACAGTTAATTGTAAACGGAGAAAATCACGGTGTGCATGCAGTAGTCGTCCCGCTCCGAGATGATAAGCATGACCTCTTGCCAGGAATCACCGTGAAGGACAACGGATACAAGTTGGGCTTGAACGGAATTGATAACGGCCGCTTGTGGTTTGACCAAGTTCGGGTGCCTCGTGAAAACTTGTTGGACCGATTCGGCAGTGTAACCCCTGAGGGTACCTACACCAGCAGCATTGAGAATCCATCAAGAAGATTCTTCACTATGCTAGGCACGCTAGTGGGCGGACGAGTTTGCGTACCAAGGGCAGGATTGAGTGCTACCAAGAAGGCGTTGGCCATTGCTATTCGTTACGGTGCACGCCGCAGGCAGTTTGCACCGGATGCTCGTAGCCCGGAAACACCAATTTTGGACTACCCAAGCCATCAGCGTCGGCTGATGCCACTTTTAGCCAAAACTTATGCCGTACAATTTGGGCTGGACCATTTAGCGGCACGTTACCTGAATCGTACCCAGGAAGAGATGCGGGAGATCGAGACCTTAGCCGCGGGCATGAAATCATACGCTACCTGGTTTACGACTCACGCTATTCAAGAGTGCCGGGAAGCTTGTGGAGGTAAAGGTTATCTGGCCGAAAACCAGTTCTCTGCGCTAAAGGCCGACACGGACATCTTCACCACATTTGAGGGAGACAATACGGTCCTCATGCAATTGGTGGCTAAGGGACTCCTCACGGAGTACAAGCAATCTTTCCATGAAGATGGCAACATGGCCATTCTACGCTTTTTGGGTCAACGAGTTAATACGGCCTTTACGGAGCAGAATCCATTCACCATCCGTAATACGGACGAGGCGCACCTGCGTAGTACCGAGTTCCAAATGGCCGCCTTCGAGTTTCGTGAGCGCCGCTTGCTGTACAGCTTGGCGCAACGCCTGCGTGGACACATCAAAGAGGGCAAGAGTGCTTACGAAGCAGCTCTAGTATGTCAAACACATATGCTAGCCCTGGCAGAAGCCTTTGTAGAACGGATCACCTTGCAAGCCACAGTGGATGCCGTGAACAAGCACAAGGATAGTTCGATCTACAACATCCTGCGGAAGCTGCGGAGCCTTTACGCGCTCCAGACCATTGAGAAGCACGCTGCCTGGTACCTGGAGCAAGACTACCTGGCGGGAAGCAAGAGCAAGGCTATCCGCCGTCAGGTGGATCATCTTTGTGCGGAGCTTCGTCCGGAAGCAGTGGCCTTGGTGAGTGCCTTTGGCATTCCAGATGACTTGCTAGCTGCCCCGATTATTCAGGTATCAGAACCGTAAGCGAAAGGTCCTCGCCGGCCCCTCCGTAGGTACGGTAACTACCATTAAGTTCCTATAATCAGACTCATCAAAGGGGGCGTGTGCCTCCGTGCCATCAATTAAGCCGGTAAGTGTTGGGGTGGTATTGCTGTGCCCGACAACCAGAATGGTCTTACCTGCGTACTCCGCTTTTAGCTGTTCCGCGAAGGCGGGTAATTCACGCGGATTGTACGATTGAACCTCCAGGCTCTTGGCCTTTGCTGTAGGCGCTGCTGTAAGTTGCGTACGGCGATAATCGGTACTAAAGATGGCGTCTAATTCGACTTGGTCAAGTAGCTGGGCGAGGGCCTCGGCACGAGCCATTCCTTCCGCTGTTAAAACAGGGTCATCGCCCGCTTCTTTTTCGGCATGTCGTACTAAGAAGACGGTCATCGGTGCCGTGACTGCTGGTGCTTCAACCGGTTCTGGGGCAGGGCTTTGACAATTGGCAGTAAGTACTGAGACTAAGAAGAGGCCGAGGAAGATTCTGAACATAGCTGGTGATTTACTTTGGGGAAAGATCGGTAATAACGCGCTAATAATTGCACTTCCGCTATCTTTAGGCCATTATGCTGAAAGATTTGTTGGCAGAAGGTGTTCGT
>CAJXOS010000127.1 GCA_913057725.1 uncultured Lewinella sp. | reverse complement strand
ATGCCTTCACTTTCGCTGGTTTCTTGATTGCCTATGGTACACTACGTTTCAGTAGTCAGACCTGGCCTGTGCCTGATTTTGTTTTTTCAACGGCACCTTTTGGTATCCATGATGCGCCGTTGATTTTCGTAACCATTATGTCGTTCCTATTGATCATCAGTTCGGTGACAATGGTACGTGCCGTACAGGAAGGTCACCGGGAAAACAAACGCGGAGTTGTTTTCTGGATGTTGCTAACAGTCTTGGGCGGTGCTGGCTTCCTTGGATGTCAGGCTTGGGAATGGACAAACCTTATCGGTACAGAGCACATGACTGTAACTCGTAACCCATTCGGTACCCACACAGAAAGTGGTGTTTACCTTGGTTACGACGGTAAGCCTGGTGAAGAAACCTTCGAAGCTGGAGGAAGTTACCTGATTCACAAAGCAGATCTTGATGCTTCTTTGTCTGACGAAGAAGTAGTAGCTGGTTTCGCTAGCCATGGCGAAGATGATCATGCTGGTCATGCTGTGGTAAACGAATATGGTAAAGACTATGGCTTCATGTACGTTGATGATGACGGCTTCATCATGCGCAAGTTTGTTGTAGAAGAAGGAGAGAGTGCAGGTGCTGTACAGATGGAAGCGTTTGGCCCAAAAGCCTTTGGTGGACTGTTCTTCTTTATTACTGGATTCCACGGATTCCACGTACTCTCTGGTGTAGCGTTCCTACTGATCATTTTGATCAATGCCGCTAGCGGTGTTTACGTTGAGCGTAAGAACGGCTATGAGATGGTAGAGAAGATTGGATTGTACTGGCACTTTGTAGACTTGGTCTGGGTGTTTGTATTCTTGGTATTCTACCTACTGTAATCCATAATTTACTCTAATAACTGAAAGATAATTCAACCGAAATGGGTGGACATAAAACATACGAAGAATCAATCCGCGACGTCTACAAAGGGCTGGTTCTATTAGCAGTAGTAACACTTGTTGAAGTAGGTATTTCCCTACTCGGTAAGGGTCACTTGGGAATTGATGTGAGTGGTTACGGATGGTTGCTTGCTCTAATCGCGATCGGTCTGATCGTACTTTCCCTGTATAAGGCGTATTTCATCATTTACGAGTTTATGCACATGCGCTATGAGGTAAAAGGACTAGCGATGAGTGTATTGCTTCCAACTCTTTTGTTGGTATGGGCAGTAATCGCCTTCTTCCAGGAAGGAGACAGTTGGAAGAAGCGTCGTGAAGATGTGAAGAAGCGGGAAACCGTTGATCCAAATGCACCTTCTAGTACTCAAGAGGGCTTCGTGATTCCGGAAGATACATTCGTTCCAGATCTCGGTTAAAACCTCACCCTTACTAGCGAGGTAAATCAACCAGGCTAGAGGGGACTAGAATGCTTTAAATAGCAAATACTTTAATGCGGTATCAAATGCCGCGTCACTAGTCATCTCGAAACCTCGGGATGACTAGCGTTTTTCTGGCCCAGTGTGGAATTACTGTCAAAAATCTAGCAACAGTATTCTACCACTGAACTCCATTGTCAGCAGGCCGTTGTAGTAGGTGGAGAAAACACGATAACTGATGAGCGATAAAGAGCAAGCCGCAAACACGCCAAGAAAGATTATTACAGCGCTCGCGTTGTTCATGTTCTTGGTTGGCCTACCGCTAGGTAGCTATATCTATCTCAAAAAGGGGTATGATTATCAAAAGGCTGCCCTTCAAGATTTACGGAAGGAGCATCAGCTTGCACTACCTTCAGCACTAAGTCTGTACGACGGCACCTCTGAGTTCTTTCCTGATGAGAACTATCATCTGATTGGCCTACTGCCAGAAGAAACAGATCCAGGGTCTTATACACCGGTATTGAAGCGCCTACATGAGCAATTCGACATTCCGGAGAATTTGATGCTTTGGACAGTATTTGAGGGCGAAACTTCAGATCGGGTAAGTCAATACTTGCGGAAAGAAGACCTTCCCAAGGATACTAGCCAATTGCTGTATTGGACCGCTCCTGCAGCAGACTTCAATGCGTTCGTTCAAGACTTAAAGTTATTGCCAGAGGAGGATGCTCTATTGTCAGAGGGACTAATTGTATTGGTGGATGATTCACTTTATGTTCGTCGGGCATATCCATTTACAGACCCGTCTGCTCTAAGGCAATTGGTAGAGAGAACTGCTATTCTTTTGCCGGAACGCTCAAAGCCGAAGCCAGAACTTAGACGTAAAGCTGAACTCTAAACAAATACACTGAATGACTACTACTAGATTTACAGAGAAGCAACTAAAGACATTAACCTGGATTGTAACCGGTTTGGTACTGGTACTGGTAGGCCTGATGCGCCGTGTCAAGATCCCATTACCAGAAGGAGTAGATTTTTCTTTCTTACCTCCGTTTTATTCTCTACTTAATGCTCTTGCTGCGGTTGCGCTATTAGCCTCCTTGTATTTCATCAAGCAGAAGAATATCAAAGCCCACCGCACAATGAACTTCACAGCATTGGGGCTATCTGTTTTCTTTCTGTTGTGTTATGTGCTGTACCACTTTACTACTCCTGAAACCATCTTTGGAGATGCTGATGGTAGTGGTGTGTTGGAGGCCGCTGAGGCCGCGGCTGTGGCTGGAATCCGGCCGTATTACCTCATTTTGCTATTTAGTCATATCCTACTCGCTGCCGTAAGCCTGCCTTTTATTTTGTTTACCTTTATTAAGGCTTACACGGAGCAGTTTGAGGCTCATAAGAAATTGGCTCGTTGGGTTTGGCCAGTTTGGTTCTACGTGTGTATCACTGGACCGATTTGCTACTTAATGTTGAAGCCATATTATCAATAATGTTTAACCACAAAGCCATGAAGACAGTGAAGAATGTATCCAAGGCGATTCTGCCCCTAGTGTTGGTGATGGTAATGCTCTTATTGCCAGAAGTGGAAGATGCCCAATGTCCAATGTGCCGCATGACCGCCGAGAGTAATCTGGCGAATGGTGGTAGTGAAGGCCAAGGACTGAACAATGGAATTCTGTACATGCTTGCAACGCCATACGTGCTAATCGGATTGATCGGATATGTTTGGTGGCGTAACCGCAAGAAAGAAGAAGAATTTGACCTAGAAGAGGCTTAGGCCTTTCCGTTAAGATTGTAATATTCTCCTACAAGCTGCCTATTGTTATTAATGGGCAGCTTGTATCGAAACTAAGAAGCACTATACAAATTACTCTGAGTGTGCCTTTCTGTATCGCTTCTCGTTCTCCTGGAAAGTACTAATTGCCAGGACTACCCATCCAGCTACGAATAGTAACCCTCCAATTGGTGTGATTGGACCAATTAGGCTTGTGGGCAAGTCTAGTACATCTGCAAATGAGAGTAGGTATAACGAACCACTGAAGCAGATGATACCTGCTGTAAATAGCCAGCCAGCCCAAGGCATCAGGCTAGTTTTTCGAAAGTAGAGTAGCGTACCCACCATTAGAATACCCAGTGCATGATATACCTGATACCTTGCACCGGTTTCGAAGATTTCCAGCCGATCAGCCGTAACTATTTCCTTAAGACCGTGAGCTCCAAAGGCTCCGAGAATAACGCCAAGTGCCATCAACGAGGCTCCAATACGTAGAAACTGCTTGCGCATTAGTAATCGTTTAATGCGTGAATCAAATGTTTAGCACGGTTTCTGAAAGTTGGACGGTGAATTTAGGGGCAGGTAAACTGCTTTAAGGAGGGGGAAAAATTTGTGCAGTGCCTGTTGGGCAAATGTCTAAAAAAATTGGCGGAAATAATAATCTTGGTCATCTTTACCACAGGCGTAGAATGTCTTCTAGTTTGCAGCTAAAGGCGTAGAGAACGCTACTTGAAACCGCTAGGCGGATTTAAATCAAACTTTCATGCTGAGAAGAATTCTAGCGATACTCTTGATTCTCGCTTTGCTCGTTGTGGGCTATGTGTTAATTCGCCCGTATTATCGCTTACCCTTCGACAGAATAGCTGTGGTTCGTGCAGTGCCCTCCAATAGTGGGGTGCTTATTCGACTGCCCAGCTTAGTCCCGCAGGGAATCGACACAATAGCAGTTCCACTTTGGAATCTCGATGCTAAGCGTATTGAAGAGACGCTCGAAAGGCTGGAACTTCTGAATACAGTAGATTGGGAGAGCTGGTGGTTAATTCCTCAGCAGGGTGAAGGACCCACGGTTGCTGCCTACACCTTCGTGGGAGTTGCTAGTGGAGGTTTGGCTGGCGCTTGGAATCCTAATAACTATGGTCCGAGTACCGCCTCATCTGCAGGTGAAGTGTTCATTGACCAAGGCAAGGATGGGGATCCCATTTACTATGGTCGGTACCACAATCTCTTGGTAGCAGGTAAGTTCTCTTTCCAAATTGAAGGCGTTTTGTCTGCAGCAAGAGGAGATATCCCTGCTTGGGAGGACGATGAAGAATTCCAGCGCCTAAGCAAGGATTTTCAGACCTTAAGTGAGCCAACAGACCAACATCAACTTATCCTCAACACTGAACGAATATCCAGTAGCCTTCCCACTATCTGGTTCAATCCTTCGCAGGTACAATTCTGGCAACAGTATGCCTCATGGCTTGCGTTAGATTTTGAAGTTACAGAGGACGCCTGTAATGTTACGGCCTACAGCAATTCATCAGCAGACTACCTGTCGAACGGTAGTTCTACTGCCTGGCAATGGGTTCCAGAAATCGCGAATGAAGCCTTACCGCTTTCATTGCCTTCAACTCAATCTTCCCCAGAGACAAGTATTACCTCTTGGGTGGATGAAGCTGCCTGGCGTCTTTCATTGGCAAGTCCGCAAGCCAGTAGAGCGGGGGGTGAGATTTGGGTGCTTCCCATTCAGGATACGAGTGCATACACCGCTTTTAGAGATCGATTCTTGGGTCAGGATCAAATGACTGATGAGCGCAACTATCAGTTGTACCAACTTCAGCAACTTCAATCAGGCGAAGGCCTGGAATTATTGACGGATCGTCAGCATTGGCAACCTTGGATAGTTCAGTTGCCAGAGGCGCTTGTTGTTGGCGTCTTCCGTGAAGATTTGGAGCGTTGGCTTGATTACCACCTGGTTAGCGGTAGTTTGCTTGCACAAGATTTTTTCCTAAAGTTAAAGTCTGCATTACCTGATGAAGGCTCAGCAGATTACCAAGGGTTCATGAGATGGGGCCCTTTGGCTGATGCTGAGACTCATTTGCTGCATATTTTGTTCCCAGGACAAAAATGGGCGACGGAGGGCGGAGCCACTTTCACAAGCACCGTCACCGGGAATGGTAATTATCGTACTTCAATTCGAATGGGCAATGTGCCTAAAAGATCCTTGCCGGCAACGATTCGATGGACAATTCCACTAACCGGAAATGAAGACATGGCGCTATTTCCTGTGCAGGAACTGGGCGGGGCCGAAAGTCAATACTTTTTGGTACAATCAGCAAGTGGAGCCGCTTGGTTAATTGACCTGGATGGAACGATCATTTGGGAAAAGCAAAATCTACCGAAATTATTTGCTCCCGTTTGCCAATGGCTGTCAGAGGGAGGTGATGTGCGCTGGGGAGCTACTTCTCAGCAAGGCCTGCACGTATGGAATGAAGAGGGGCATAATCTTCAGCTGCCCGTTATTTCTTCCGTTCCAGCAGCAGGGCTAAGTCTATTTAGCTTTGATTCTCGAGGTACGCCTTCCTTGGCGTATCCCAATCGAAATGCAGAATTAGAGTTGCGCGATGGAAATGGAGTCTCAATCGAAGGATGGCCAGCTAAACTCTCGGGCAATACAAGTGCTAGTTTCCCGCTGGTCCACTGGCAAACCGAACTAGAGGACCTGATCCTAGCCTGGACCGGAAAGGAGGGATGGCAATTCTTTAGCCGTAGCGGTTCTTTTCTTTATAGCCTGCCTACGGTTCCTGAAGCATTTGTTGGACAGCCTGGGTATGACTTCGATCCGCTACGACCTACCCTTAGTTATCTCTATGGAGCCGCAAGTTCCGGTAAAGTGAATGTTTGGGATTTGGATGGAAACATTGTACCCATTCCCTTAGGTCGTGGCCCACTGGACCGTTGGTTGTTCCAAAACTGTTGGGGCGATAATCGCCCCGATCACGTGGCGCAACGTGGAAACCTTGTACACCTCTACGGTTTTGAAGATAATAACTTTGCCGAGCGTTGGCAACAACGCTTTTCATCGCCTCCGGATACACTACTTGCCGCCGAACCCTTTGGTACTTTGGTTTTAAATGATCAGGAGCGAAAGATTTGGTTGATTGATACCGACGGACAAATACCAAGTGCCTTCCCATTGGCTGGAAAAGGCGGTGCACATTTGATCAAAACATCCGAAACAAACAGTGTGCTAATAACTTTGTTGGATGGGCAGGTCTACGCCTATGATTTGTCTCTGAACAATACTGATTCATGAAGATCCTTTTAGTTGCAGCTACGAATTTTGAAATTGGACCGCTCCTCCAGAGCCTCAAGGAATACGAGCGGCAACCCATGCACTACCGCCTAGATGGAATCACCCTAGAGGTGTTGATCACCGGAGTAGGCTTACCACTTGCTGCCTTTGCCCTTGGTCATCGTTTGGCCAATCGATCTTACGATCTACTGCTTCAGGCTGGGGTAGGAGGGGCGATTGACCGTACTATTCCTTTAGGTAGTGTAGTACAGCTGATTTCTGATTGTTTCGCAGACCTAGGTGTGGAAGAGGCGGACGGATCTTTTACGAGTATGCACGAAATGGGATTGGTTCCGGCGGATCAGTTTCCGTTTAAATCTGGTCGACTTTGGCTTAGCATGGAGGAAGCTCCTTCATTTTTGCCAACGGCTCATGGGGTTAGCGTAAATCGAGTTCATGGCGCCGAGGATACGATCGAAGCCTTTAAGAAGAAGTATGCGTTTGCACAAGTAGAGAGTATGGAAGGTGCTTCCTTTTGTTATGCTGCCCTGCAGCACGGGATCAAGGCTATCCAAATTCGAGCCATCAGTAACTACGTGGAACGCCGCCAACGTGAGAACTGGGAGTTAGAAAAGGCGATAGAGAATCTGAATTCGATATTGCTCGAAATGATCCAATCTCTGGCAGAGCAGCAAAAGACAGAATAAGGTATACGAACGAACACTTATTCGTTTTTTCACTGTTTTTAGAAAAAACTTTTGCGCCACAGCAAATAATTGTCTAGGTTTGCTGGTGTTGAAACGAAGAAAACATTTCTGATGCAACATCGTACGTACTTTTATTTTAGCAGCTTTTATTTTTATGTTTCCGCATAAGGAACTGCTGTTCGTACGTTGTCATTAGGATATAAAGAATAAACAGTGGTTCCGTCAAAAGCGGAACCATTTTTAGTTTACAGCCATGCCATCTTATACCACCACAGGCTATTTTTTTAGCTTTTATTTCTTTTACGGTAAACCGTAAGGGGCCTTTTGGTATAGTGATGTATTGCTGTCTAGAAGCCCCGCTTGATCGGGGCTTTTTTTGTGCCCTATTCGAATATCCATGAACATAACAATCAAGAATTATGCAGTCTACTTCAAGTGAAACAACGAGTCAAACAGAATCTTCCGAAGACTTATCCCCCTTACGGGTGGGAATTCAGGGGTACACCGGTGCATTCCATGAAATCGCCAGTCGGCGCTTTTTTCCGGAACGGGAACTCCAGATAGTTCCCGCCCATACTTTTTCGGAACTGATCGATATGCTTTTGCAAGGAGAAGATATGGATGTTGGTTTGATGGCCATTGAAAATACGCTTGCTGGTAGCCTCATGTCTAATTATCGACTTCTTCTGGAGAACAAGGTGAAGATCGTAGGAGAGGTCTTCTTGCGCATTGAGCAGAATCTATTGACTTTGCCCGGTGTACAAATTGAAGACTTGCAAGAAGTACGTTCCCATCCTGTGGCAATTGCTCAATGTCGGAGATTTTTTCGCCAGTATCCCCATATCCAATTAATTGAGACTGTCGACACTGCTCTTAGTGCACGAGAGGTACAAGAAAATGGTTGGAAACATGTAGGAGCTATCGCTTCAAATCTAGCCGCGGATATCTACGAGTTAGAGACCTTAGCCGCCGGTATCGAGACCAATAAGCAAAACCACACTCGATTTCTAGTATTGGAGAAAGATGAGGGACAGCTGGCCTCACCCTTAGCCAACAAAGTGTCCTTGAGCTTTACGGTAGATCACACGGTTGGTAGTCTTTATAAGGTTTTGGCCGTTTTATCTGCATATAACGTTAATCTCACAAAAATCCAATCTGCTCCGATCATCGGTAAACCATGGGAGTACCTGTTTTTCGTTGACTTTTTGGTAAATGGGGATATGGGATGGCAGCAGGCATTAGATGCTATTCGCCCGATTACCCATGAGCTGCATATCCTTGGGGCTTACGAACAAGGTCAAAAGAACTAGATATGAATACCCAAATACAAATGTCTACAATCATCCCCCCGGCCAATCGTCTTGGCCAAGTGAAGGAGTACTACTTCTCGCGGAAACTACGTGAGATCGCCCAAATGCGTGCTGCTGGTGCTGATGTGCTCAACTTGGGGATCGGAAGCCCAGATCTTCCGCCGCATCCCGCTGTTATCAACCAGCTGCAGCAGACCAGTGCCTTGCACGACCATCATGGTTATCAATCATACCAGGGATTGCCAGCACTGAGAGATGCTTTTGCCGATTGGTATGATCGATATTTCAATGTGAGCTTGCATGCGCAAACGGAGGTCTTGCCACTGATTGGTTCCAAGGAGGGCATTATGCACATCAGCATGGCTTTCCTAAATCCAGGTGATGAGGTGCTAGTGCCAAATCCTGGGTATCCGACGTATCGTTCTGCAACGGAATTAGCTGGCGGGAGTATCCGTGAATATGAGCTGAGTGCTGAAAACGACTGGTATCCTGATTTGGAGCAGCTAGCCCAGCAGGATCTCAGTAAGGTGAAATTGATGTGGATCAACTATCCGCATATGCCAACGGGTACTCCAGCAAAGAAGGCTTTCTTCGAGGAGTTGGTGCAGTTTGCTCATCAGCAAGAGATATTGATTGTCAATGATAACCCGTATGCGTTCATTCTTAATGAAGAACCGCTCAGTTTACTTTCCGTGCCTGGTGCGCGAGAGGTGGCAATGGAGCTTAACTCATTAAGTAAGGCCCATAATATGGCTGGCTGGAGAGTAGGCGCATTGGTTGGATCACCTGATTACCTACAGGTAGTGCTGCGTTTTAAAAGCAATATGGACTCCGGGATGTTTAAACCCTTACAGCTTGCAGCAGTAACGGCTTTGCAGCTGCCGCCCCAATGGTATGCTTCGCAAAATGAAGTTTATGCGCGCCGCAAAGAAAAAGCTGTAGAGTTGCTGCAGCTACTAGGTTGCGAAATATCTGGTGGGCAAGTGGGAATGTTTGTTTGGGCCAAGATGCCAGACGTTTTGGCGGATGCATATGCCGTCTCTGATCAGGTTTTGGCAGACAAACATGTCTTTATTACTCCTGGCGGAATCTTCGGTTCAGCTGGTGAGCAATACTTGAGAATCTCACTTTGTAGTAGGGTAGAGGTACTCCAGGAAGCTATTAATCGTTTATCGGACTTTAAAATTCAAGCATAGTGGTTGTTTCGATTGTAGGGGTGGGTTTAATAGGTGGGTCCATGGCTATTACCCTGAAGGAAAATGGTTTTGCTGACAAAATCATCGGGGTAGACGTTAGTCAGGATAACCTGGATAAGGCGATGCGTCGGCGCTTAATTGATGTTGATATGCCATTAGCAGAAGCGATTGCTGCATCGGATATTATCATCCTTAGTACGCCGGTGGATACTATGTTGCAATTACTACCGCAAATCCTGGATGTGGTGGATCAGCAGATCGTGATGGATATGGGGTCTACTAAACAGCGATTACTAGCAGCGATAGCTGATCACCCGAAGCGGGGCCGTTTTGTGGCAACGCACCCGATGGCCGGTACAGAATACAGTGGACCGGAGGCCGCAGTGCCTAATCTGTATGACAACAAGTGTACGGTATTGTGCGATGTGGATGCTAGTGATAAAGACGCTGTAGAAAAAGTACAGGCACTCTACCAGAGCATACCCATGCGCATGGTCTACTTGAATAGCGAAGAACATGATTTACATACAGCCTATGTATCCCACATTTCCCATATTAGTTCATTTGCGCTTGCGCTGACGGTATTGGAAAAGGAGCGAGATGAAAACCGAATTTTTCAGCTGGCTAGTGGTGGATTTAGTAGTACCGTTCGTTTGGCGAAAAGCTCGCCTGACATGTGGGTTCCGATTTTTCGGCAGAACCGAGACAATGTATTGGACGTACTAGATGAACATATTAATCAGCTCGCTCGCTTTCGCAGCTTGCTGATCAAACAAGACTTTGAACGCTTTTATAAACAGATAGAAGCAGCCAACGAGATCAGTAGAATACTGGCTTAATCATTCAGAAAACAAAAAAACTAATCGATATGGAAATGCAATTTGAACCAATCAGCGCGAAGCGGGATCGACCGTTCGTTATCGCTGGGCCATGTAGCGCCGAGACTGAGGGCCAAGTAATGGCAACGGCTAAGGAATTAGCAGAACAAGACATTGACCTGTTTCGAGCAGGTATTTGGAAACCACGTACCCGCCCCGGCTCCTTTGAAGGAGTAGGTAAAGAAGGCCTTCGATGGCTGAAGCGGGTGAAGGAAGAAACCGGCCTGAAAGTTACTACGGAAGTAGCTAAAGCAGAGCATGTGTATGAAGCATTGAAGTATGGTGTGGATGTACTGTGGATCGGAGCTCGTACTACCGTAAACCCATTTTCTGTGCAAGAGGTGGCCGATGCCATCAGTGGTATGGATATACCGGTATTGATCAAGAATCCAATCAACCCGGATCTGCCATTGTGGATGGGGGCTATTGAGCGGATCTACAAGGCTGGAATTCGCAAGATTGGCGTTATTCACCGTGGGTTCTCTTTTCACGGAGAAACCAAGTTTCGCAACGTTCCGCGTTGGCAGTTGGCCATTGAACTGAAGCGGAATTTTCCAGATCTGATGATGATCTGTGACAACAGCCATATTTGTGGCCGGCGGGATCTTTTGCAGGAAGTTGCTCAGGAGGCAATGGACCTCAACTACGATGGTATCATGACGGAAGTACACCCTCGCCCAGATGAGGCTTGGAGTGACGCCAAACAGCAGATTACGCCAGCTACCTTCAAGGACCTGGTTGATAGCCTAGTGGTTCGTCAAGAAACCACAGATGACATCGAATTCTTGACTCATATCGATGATCTCCGACAGCAGATTGACGAGCTTGATGATGATTTGCTAAAGCTACTAGGTCAGCGCATGAAGGTGGCTGAGCGCATTGGTGAATACAAGAAGCGTAATAACATCGCTATCTTACAGACGTCTCGTTGGAATGAGATCCTGGATCAGGTAATGGGTAAGGCCACTGCCCAGGGCTTAAGCAAAGATTTCGTAGATACCTTGCTACGAGCCATTCACCAGGAGTCTATTGATCGCCAAGAGAAGGTGATGAACCGGCAAGAAGCCTAGTTTAAGTGATTGGGCAACTTGTCTGATTACAAGTTGCCCAATCCAAAAAAATCGATGTCAATTTCTTCGAAGCTTTAATGCTTCTGCTCTTGCTATCCATTAACATTAGACAGTAGAGAAGCAAAAATGGATGATTCAACTATATCGGATAAACCAAGTATCTACGATGAAATATTGGACAAATCGAATGAAATCGGTTTTACCATGCCATCAGATATTTTTATTGGAACGCTGCTAAAGACGCTCATTACATCGAAACCTCAATCAAACATTTTAGAGCTAGGAACAGGAATAGGGTTATCGCTTTCTTGGATGATCGAGGGACTTGACGAAACCTCAAAATTGATTTCGATAGATAATGACCCAAGTCTTATTGAAATTGCAAAAGGTTTCTTTGGAAATGATTCAAGGGTCGAATTGATATGTGAAGATGGAAGCTCTTGGATTAAGAATTATCGAGGTGACAAGTTTGACTTAGTATTTGCAGATGCCTGGCCAGGAAAGTATAGTGAAAATGATGAAATATTGAGCTTGATTGAGGTTGGAGGTTTTTATGTAATTGATGACATGAAACCACAATCTAACTGGCCAGACGGACACGAAGAAAAGGTTGATAATTTGATCGAATACTTGGAGGGAAGAAAGGATTTTTCTTTGACCAAGTTAGAATGGTCGACTGGAATAATAATTATGACAAAAAAATATTGAGTAGGTTTTTTCTTGCTATGATTATGCTCCTTTTGAACTACTTGGGTTGGCTTTCGCGAGGTCAGTCTAGGTCCTCTCGCAAAAGATATTAAGGACGCTCTCGCAATGAATTACATATAGCTTTTTTTCAAGATTACAGACTGTTAATGTGGGGACGGTCACGCTAATCTGTGCTGTCCTAATGACTAATTTTTGCCTATCTTGCAGCAACCTGGCTACAATTAATACATCATAGGCGAAGCAGTTCGTACTCGGACTGCCTCTTGAAAAATCAAATGCGTGTAATATGAAAAACTTTCTGACTCTAGCTTTGCTAGCTCTTCCGTTTATGGTATCAGCCCAGTTTTCCCAAATGGACAGAAGTGAAATCACAATTATCGTTACTGACGGTACTTATGATTCACAACATAGCCCGCAGAGAGCTCCTGGTAGTGCCAAGTACACAGACCCGATTCGCTCCTTAGGCATGGTTGATGCTATCCAGGCCGGGGCGTTTACCGTACAACCCAAGTATGGTAAGGTTGGATTTCTACTGGTGTTCTGTGTGAATGATTCGGTAGGAGGGAAGCAAGGTACGCTGGAAATGGACGGTAATACCTATTATGGTATCTATCGCTTGATTCGTCAGAAACTTACAATTGATGAAGAGGTTCCAGAGGGAATGACCAGTTACCGACTTAAAGGAACGGTCTTCTTCCTGGGGATATCCTAACATATGAATGACTGATCTGATATTTGTCTATGGCTCTTTAATGCAGTCTGTACCCTCAGCTGCCAGTAAGTGGCTACGAAACCAAGCGACCTTTGTAGCTAAGGATTCCGTAGCAGGAGAGTTGATAGATGCAGGACGATATCCTGGGTTGTTGCTTAACGCTGATGCTGAATTGGCAGTCCAGGGAGAAGTCCATCGCTTATATGATCCAGTCCAAGGGTTAAAATATCTAGATGAATATGAAGGAACCGAGTTGGAGGTTCCTGAATACGAACGCCTTGTATGCCGTACGCTGCAAGGCTACGAATGCTGGGTATACCAGTATCTCACCTATCAACAAATATTTCCTCCTATTTCTGGCGGAGATTACAGCACTTACTACCCGACTAATTCGCATCACCTAGCTTTCATTAATCGGAGTGATGCTTCAACCTCGAATTGAATATTGAGTCTTTTATGAACTGTTACCGCTTTTTATCAGGATCTATCTTGATCTTCCTTTTGACCTTTGCTGCTTGTAAGTCGAGCTTACAGGATGAGCACGCGTATACCAATGCATTGATCAATGAGAGTAGCCCTTATCTGCTACAGCATGCCCATAACCCAGTGAACTGGTATCCTTGGGGGGAAGAAGCCTTGGAGAAGGCACAGGCTGAAGACAAGTTGTTGATTATTAGTGTGGGATATGCTGCCTGCCACTGGTGCCATGTAATGGAACATGAGAGTTTCGAGGATACTACCGTAGCCCGAATCATGAACGAAAACTTCGTGTCGATCAAGGTAGATCGTGAGGAACGACCAGATGTTGATGATGTCTATATGACCGCCTGTCAATTGGCTTCTCAAGATGGATGCGGATGGCCTTTGAATGCCATTGCACTTCCGGATGGTAGACCAATTTGGGCAGGAACCTATTTTCCAAAGAAAAACTGGATGGAGGTTCTTGAATACTTCATCAATGAAAAGGAAAAACGAGGTGCGCAGATGGAAGGTTATGCGGACCAGATTATGGAGACCATCGATAAGTTGGGTAACATCGCGGCGGTAGATGAAGTAAGTGCATTTGCCACAGAAGATACGGACGCCTTTGGAACGGCTCTATTGGCAAGCCTAGATCCCGTGAAGGGCGGACGTAAAGCTATACAGAAGTTTCCCATGCCGGACAACTTTCAATGGCTGCAACAATACACCTTTTTCAATGGTAGCGAGGAAGCTTCGCAGGTCCTACAAACAACACTAAACCATATGGCGGCTGGTGGTATCTACGATCAGCTCCGCGGCGGTTTTGCACGGTATTCTACTGATCCAGACTGGTTAGTGCCGCACTTTGAGAAGATGCTGTACGATAATGCACAGCTTGTTAGTTTATACGCTGCGGCCTATGCGCAATACGGAGAAGAGCGATACCGGGAGGTGGTAGAGGAAACAATTGGCTTTGTTGAGGCCGAATTAACTGCGCCTTCTAAAGGCTTTTATTCTAGTCTGGACGCGGATAGTGAAGGCGAGGAAGGAAAGTTCTACGTCTGGAGAGTCAGCGAGGTAGATTCGCTATTGACGGAAGAAGAGGCCACCTTGATTAAGGATTACTACCAACTCACCAAGAGTGGTAACTGGGAAAAAGGCGTTAATATTCTGCATTACAACCCGTCTAGAGAAGCGCTGGCAAAGCCAGAGGCTGAAATGTTAGCTACAGCGAAACAGAAGCTACTTACCGTTCGTGATCAACGTGTCCGCCCAGGCTTAGATGACAAGATGTTAACCGCTTGGAATGCCTTAATGATCAAAGCCTATGCTGATGCAGCAGCGGCCTTGCAGAATCCTGCTTATCTGGAAACCGCACTACAAGCTGCTCAGTTTTTGATGACCAATGCACGGCGTGAGGACGGAGGACTGTGGCGAAATCATAAAGACGGAAAGTCATCTATCAATGCATTCCTTGACGATTATGCGCATACCATTCAGGCCTTTGTTCGGCTTTACGAACTCACCTTTGACGAGCAATGGTTGAGAACAGGGGAGGAGCTAGCCGATTATGTACTTGAGCATTTCGCTAATGAAGAAAGCAATCTGTTTTACTACACCTCAGATCTTGATCCTCCTTTGGTCAGCCGGCGCACTGAGGTTCAAGACAATGTGATATCAGGTTCAAATAGTGCTTTTGCAGAGGCGTTGTGGCAGCTTGGTCTCTATCTTGATAAGGAAGAGTATAGTACTCGTTCGGATCAAATGCTTAGTGCTGTTAGCGGTGCGGAGGAATTTCTTTCCGCTCCGAATTTCTATGCTAACTGGGGGCAATTACTACTTCGAAAGGTTTTCCCCCCTTATGAAGTAGCAGTTGTGGGTGATAACTGGCAACCAGTAAACGAAGCGCTGCAAGCGAACTACTTACCGAATGCGGTTTTCCTAGGCGGATCAAGTGAAGGAAGCTTGTCTCTATTAAAGAATAAACTCGTTGAGGGTGAGACCTTTATCTATGTTTGTCGAAATAAAATTTGTAAGCTCCCAGTGCAGTCCGCTGAAGAAGCTCTGACGCTAATGGATTAAGCGTAGATATGAAGTTCGGCAAATTACCAGATATCAGTGGAGTGGATTTTACTTTGCCATCCAACCCCGTAGCCAATGCTTTTTTGCTGGAAGGTCAGCGGAAGGAAGAACAGGCATTTGACTTCTATACTGGTTGTACGGGCTGGAGTATGCCCCCTTGGGTAGGGCGATGGTATCCTAAGGGTACCAAGAGCAAAGACTTTCTGTATCACTATAGTCGACAATTCAACACGATTGAGTTTAATACCACCCACTATCGGATACCTACACCAGAACAGGTAGAGAAGTGGTGCGCTCAAGTACCTGCCGACTTTCGGTTTTGTCCGAAGGTGCCGCAGCGGATTAGCCACAGTCGAAACCTAGGCTTGGGAACAGATCAACTACCCCTCTTCTGGGAAGCACTCGAGAATTTTGGTCCTTTCCTGGGTGCTTGTTTCATGCAGCTACCTCCATATTTTGATAGCGCTCGTCTTGGAGATTTGGAGCGGTTTCTGATTGCTTGGCCCAGTAAGTTTCCTTTGGCGATGGAAATGCGCCATGAGAGTTGGTTTCTCAATGAGGACGTAATCGACGAATGGTCAGTACTTTTCGCAGCTCGAGGTATTGCGACGGTGATTACAGATGTCGCAGGACGCCGAGATGTTTTGCATCAGCGTTTGACCAGTACGCTTACAATGATTAGATTTGTTGGTAACGGTTTACACGCCACCGATTATGATCGAATTAAGGCTTGGACACGTCAACTCGTAGAGTGGCGTGAGTTAGGTTTGCAGACCGTCTATTTTTTTCCACATGAACCCGATAATCTGTTGGCCCCAGACCTGACGGAGTTCTTAGTTCAGCATTTGCATGAAACCACTAATATCAAGACTCGCGGACCTGTTCCGATATCGTCTGGGCCGGAAGGTGGGGAGCAAATATCACTATTCTGATCGCATGGATATACTTGATAATGATATTCCGTTTATCACCAGAGACATTAGCTGGTTGTCATTCAATTACCGGGTGCTTCAAGAAGCCAAAGACCCTTCCGTTCCGCTATTCGAACGAATCAAGTTCCTGGCCATCTATAGCTCCAATTTGGATGAGTTTTTCCGGGTACGGATGGCCAACCACCGGAACCTGATTCGTATTGGAAAGAAAACTAAGCGAGAGCTGCATATTAGTCCCAAGCAAACGGTGCGGGCTATTCAGAAGATTGTAGATTCTCAACAAGAAGAATTTGGACAGATCTTCGCTCAACAGATCATTCCTGAGTTACGCAAGCATAAGATCTACATTAAACGCCGTCTTGACTTGAATGAAGAAGAGCGTGAATTTGTAGAGGATTACTTCCGCGATCACATGTTGCCTTTCGTGCAGCCCGTACTCTTGGTAAAGGATAGGATTCGCCCATTTCTCAATAATGCGCAGCTCTATCTTTCTATCCTCCTTAAGCCTAAAGGGGAACCAGACGCTCAGCAAGAATATGCCTTAGTGAAGATTCCTTCCGATCACCTGCCTCGGTTTATCCAGTTGCCAAGCCCGGCAGGGGAGTACCACCTCATCATCTTGGATGATATTGTACGGCATAGTGTCAGTTGGATGTTCCCAGGTTATGATATCCAGGATACCTTCTCTGTTAAGCTCACCCGTGATGCAGAGCTTTACATTGATGATGAATTCTCAGGTGACCTGATCGCCAAGATCAAGCATAGCTTAGCTAAACGGCATGTGGGACCAGCTTCTCGTTTCGTGTATGATGCCGAGATGCCAAATGAGTTTCTAGACTTCCTCAAGGATGTATTTGAGCTTGAGAACTACGATACACTTAAGGAAGGGCGTTACCACAACAACTTTGATTTCTTCCAATTCCCTGATTTTGGGATGAAGAATCTGAAGAATCCGGAATTGCCGCCTTTGCCATACTTGCCATTAGAAAAAGCAAAGAATTACTTTGGCGCAATTGAAGCACGTGATCACCTCACGCATGTGCCATATCAAAGCTATGAGTCGGTGGTGCGCTTCTTTGAAGAAGCTGCTGCTGATCCTAATGTCACTCACATAAAGATTGTCCAATACCGGGTAGCTCGTAAGTCGCGCATTATGCAGGCGCTTATGCGAGCGGTAGAAGCTGGTAAGCAGGTGTCTGTATTCATTGAGGTGAAGGCGCGGTTTGATGAAGAGGCTAACCTTCGCTGGGGTGAAAAATTGGAAAAAGCAGGTGTCACCGTTCACTACAGCTTTCCTGGCGTTAAGGTGCATTCCAAATTAGCATTGGTCCGGCGCCTGGAAGGTGCGGAAGCTAAGCTCTATACCTACCTTTCAACTGGAAACTTCCACGAAGACACTGCCAAAGTATATGCTGACTTTGGTCTATTCACGGCTGATACTCGGATTGCTAATGAAGTAGCTCGAGTATTCTCCTATTTGGAAACAGTGAAACTTCCAGAGCAGAAGTTTGAACACCTATTAGTCGGTCAGTTCAACCTTCGGCAAGATTTGGAGAAGAAAATCGATTACGAAATTAGCCAGGCGAAAGCAGGTAAGGAAGCTTGGATGATCCTGAAGATGAACAGTCTGCAGGATGCCCGCATGATCGCTAAGTTGTACGAGGCAAGTCAAGCGGGTGTGAAGGTTCAGATGATCATCCGCGGAATCTGTTGCCTGGTACCAGGAAAGAAGGGGTGGAGTGAAAATATCCATGCGGTCAGTATTGTAGATCGCTTCCTCGAACACGCTAGAGTATTCGTTTTCCATCACGGCGGCGAAGATCAGATGTACTTATCCTCTGCAGATTGGATGGTGCGCAACTTAAGCTATCGAGTGGAGACGGCTTTCCCGATCTATGACGAGAATATTAAGGTGGAGATAATGGAGACCCTTCAGCTTCAGCTTGCCGATAACGTTAAGGCTCGAGTATTAGATGAAGGCCTAAACAATCAGTACTATCAGTCGGGTAATGACCTTGCTATTCGGTCGCAAGTGGAGACTTATTACAGTGTGAAAAGACAATCCGAAGAGCGCGGAAAAATATTATCGGCTTAGCCTCTTGATAATCAACCAATTGGTTAGAAGGGGTGAATTTTCTTTATATTTTTTGTTAAAAATACTTGCACACAAGAAGAGTAGTGCCTTATATTTGCAGCGCTTTAGAAATAAAGCAAAAGGCTGAGCAGCCAGCAGAAGCGGATGTAGCTCAGTTGGTAGAGCGCAACCTTGCCAAGGTTGAAGTCGCCAGTTCGAATCTGGTCATCCGCTCCTTAAGCAGTTCCGGTCCTTCCGGAGCTGCTTTTTTCGTTAGGGGAATTCCCTAACTTTGCCCGCAAATTTCCTGTTCATGACCAATAAAGAAATCGGATCTGCTTTTCGGGAACTAGCCCGGCTAATGGAGCTTCACGAAGAGAAGTCATTCCGGATTAGATCTTACCAGAATGCTTACATGACCTTGCGTAAACTTGACCGTCCGGTAGCGGAATTGGACGAGGAGGAATTGCAAGAGATCAAAGGTATTGGTAAGGCGATTAGTGGTAAGATCAAAGAGCTGGTTGAAGGTGGTCAGATGGCTACCCTGGACAAGTACCGTGATATGACTCCTGCCGGTGTGCAGCAGATGTTAGGTATTTCTGGCTTCGGCCCTAAGAAGGTTCGTTTGGTCTGGAAGGAAATGGGGATAGAGAGTGTCGGTGAATTACTATACGCAGTAAATGAGAATCGTCTTCTGGAGCTAAAGGGTTTTGGCAAGAAAACCCAGGATGATCTTAAAACCAAGTTGGCGTATTTCCAACTCAGCCAAGGGAAGTTTTTGTATGCTAGTTTAGAACCTGCTGCTAACGCTCTACTGGAGCACTTGCAATCATCTTTTCCGGAGGCTCAGGTGAGCTTTACAGGCGCCATGCGTCGAGCTTGCCCAACACTGGAGCACATCGAGATCCTAATTGCTGGCCCTTCAGTGGAAGAAATCGTAGCTGCTTCAGAATGGACGGTCGTCGAACAACAAGAAAATAAGATTCGGTTGGCTAGCCCCGAAGACTTCCCTGCGACCTTGTATCGCTGTTGGCCTTCAGAGTTCGGTTCTAAGCAATTCCGCTATACAGCCAGCTCTGACTTCATGCAGGCTTTCTTGGAAAGCTATCCAGACGCTGATTTTAAGGACTTAGCTACCGAGGAGGATGTTTTCGGTAAGGTTAGTCTACCTGTTCTTCCCCCAGAACTCAGAGAGGAATCGTGGGGGCTTGATTTGGCAAAGCAGAATGAGGTACCCACTTTAATTGAGCCGCAACAGGTGCTTGGAGTCATACATAGTCACTCTACCTATAGTGATGGTATCAATACCCTCGAAGAGATGGCGGAGGCGGCTCGTGCTGCTGGCTACGGGTACATCGGTATCACTGATCACAGTAAAGCGGCTTTTTATGCTAACGGCCTGTCGGTGGAGCGCGTACTGCAGCAAATGCAGGAAGTCGACGAATTGAACAAGCGGTGGACGGACTTCCAAATTCTGAAGGGTATTGAAAGCGATATTCTGGCGGATGGTTCTTTGGATTATGAAGAGGATATCCTTCAGCGATTTGATTTTGTGATAGCAAGTGTACACTCCAATCTACGAATGGATGAAGCCAAGGCTACGGCTCGTCTTCTAAAAGCTATTGAGAATCCGTATACGCACATTCTTGGCCACCCAACAGGACGCCTGCTGTTATCGCGCCCTGGCTATCCAATTGATCACAAGAAGGTCATTGATGCCTGTGCCGCTAATAAGGTGGCTATAGAGTTGAATGCAAGCCCTTATCGATTAGATCTAGACTGGACGTGGATTCCTTATGCACTAGAGAAGGGGGTACTTATTAGTATCAACCCTGATGCGCATAGCCGAGAGGGTATTAAGGATATATATTTTGGTACCTTAGCGGCCCGAAAAGGAGGGCTCACCGCGGAGCAGTGCTTAAATGCTCGTTCGGCGGAGGCTTTCTTAGCCGCCTTACGTAAGAGACGGGAAAATAATTAATGAAACAGTTGTCGGCTTGGCTTTTTGCACTAAGCCAAGGAAAACTTGGACTTGA
>CAJXOS010000126.1 GCA_913057725.1 uncultured Lewinella sp. | reverse complement strand
TTTTCATCTCAGCCTTACATCTGCAGGACTACCAAATCCTGCAATCGAAAATTAATTCTTGACTGCTATTTACCAACATAAGTTACTGCGATCGACGCCTTAGTCGATCAAAAGAGTAGATAGGAAAAACGTAAGCTGGTCTGGCGAAGTTGTCGCACACCATGGCTACAAACCGGGAAGAAGGAATTACCGATATAATCACCAAATCCACAGTAGTCGGGGTAGTAACGATATATATCACCCGAGCCATAGGCCTCAGCAAACGTCCAATTGCGCTGGATACTCAGGCTGATTCGTTTCATCTGCACGCCAAACCCGCCAATCATAGACCATTGCCAACGGCGGATATCTCCCCATTCTGGATTGAGATCTGCCTGCGTTGCCCAGGCCTGTTCAAAGGTTTCCTGCCCCATACTACCGTAGTAAGAATGGACAAAGGTGACCTGTTTCATTAGATAAGCGGTTTGTATACCCAATTGAAGAAATGGGCGAACACGATGCTCAGCACGGCCAAAGAGAAAGCGGCCTTCTAGTGGCATCCGTAGGAGGCTTTGACGCAACTCGTAGCGTTCACGAGAATAGGAATTCATCAGGCCTTCAGCACTAAAACCTTCGCCCTCAACCGATGCGAAAGCATTCCATTGACCATAATTCATACCTAGCTGAAGATCCCAACGGCGGCCCAATTGATAGCTTCCCCAAACCCCAAGTGAATAGCCCGGGCGATGTGCCTGGCGCATGATATGCCGATAGTCTCCGAACTCATTGGGATAGTAATTATCCTGGAGCTTTGATGTCCCACTATAACCAGCCTCGAGGGCAAGGCCAAAACTAAAACGGGAAGACTTCGTAATAGTCTCAGACTGGGCTGCAAGAAATAGAGTGGCAACTATTAAGGTAGCGGAGAGTAGTAATCTTTTCATTGGAGGTAGAGTCTATTGTCTGGTAAGACAGCAGATCAGAACAAAAGGGTTGGGGATCGCATAAAAACACCCTTGCTATCAATGCGCTTATGAGAGTTAAAAGAGTCGATAGCTCAACCTGAAACTAGCTTGCTGAAGCTGAGGTGTGGAAGCGCGCTCAGCAAATTGGCACGCATAACAGTCATCTAGATAACCAAGGCGGTTAGAAGGGAACAAGCGAAGCTGGGGGAAGGATTCCCAGTCGTATCGAAGATGAAAGCTCCATCGTTTCCACTGCAAACCAAAGGCCGTAAACCAGCCGATGCGCCAGGCATTGGATGATTGTGATGCTCCGCCCGTATACACCTCTTCTCGTGTGAGGAGCTCCGGGTTATTCTGGAACAATTGCTCCTGTACCGTCTTGGAGGACAAACCGAAACCAAGTAAATGAGCAGCTTGTCCGCCAATGGAAATAAATGGCCGGACCTGGCAATGACTACTCAACAGATGATAGTTTAGGTTAATTGACGGTACCAATTGCTGCTGAGAAAAACGTAGATCCGTTGTCAGGTTAGTCTGCTCCAGTGTTTCTAGGCTATACTCCTCTTGCGTCAACTGAGCATTAGCACCCACCTGCTGGAAACTGGCGCCGACCTGGATTTCCCAAGCACGCTTTATCCGGTAGCCAGCCACCAGGCCGACACCACGAGACAAATAGAGATTTTCCTGCCAATTATCCGAAAAGAGTACGGTACTGCTCAAGTTGCCGAGGGCGCCCTCGCTTCGATCACTACCACTTATTCCAACATAACTTTCTAGCGCTAATGACCAGTGAGACTGAGCCATTAAAGACCAGGAGAACGCAAAACCGAATAGGAGTAGTAAGAATCGGTTCATCAGAAGTCGCGTTACATGATGGACAACCTTGCTGTTATTCTAAGCAAGCATCCAAAGTGTTCTTAAAAGTTACGACTTATTCTGACAGAACGCAAGGGCTAGGAAGGCTCTGCTTCTTGCAAGAACTGCATTTCATAGAGCTCCCGATAGCGGCCATTTTCGTTTTTGAGGAGCTCCTCATGTGGGCCGAATTCTACCTTTTTACCTTTTTCCAATACCAGGATATTATCCGCGTGACGGATAGTACTTAGGCGGTGAGCAATAATAATCGAGGTCCGCTTCTTGATCAATGTCTCAATAGCATATTGAATAACCGATTCCGTCTCTGGGTCCACACTTGAGGTGGCCTCATCCAAAATCAGGATATCTGGATCAAAAACTAGTGCCCGCACAAAGCTGATCAGCTGACGCTGCCCCATACTCAAGGTGGCTCCGCGCTCCATCACTTGATAATCGTAGCCGCCTGGCAGTTTCTCGATAAAGGGATGAGCACCGATCATTTTGGCCGCTTCGATCACTTGTTCACGCGTGATATTATCGTTCCGTAGCGTGATGTTCTCAAAGACCGAACCTCCGAATAAGAACACATCCTGCAACACTATAGCGATTCGTTGGCGCAATGCCTCCAAGTTGTACATTGGAAGGGGCTCGCCGTCGATACGGATGGCTCCTTTTTGAATTTCGTAGAAGCGGTTGAGGATATTGATAATGGTAGTCTTTCCAGAACCTGTACTACCAATAATGGCCATCGTTTTGCCTGGCTCAATAGTGAAACTCAGATCTTTTAGAATCCAATCCTCATCGATGTACGCAAACCAGACTTTATCAAATTCGACGAGGCCTTTCAGTTTTTCCTTCTTCAGCGTTCCCTTATCCTCAATCTGCTCATCAGTATCGAGCACATCGAAGACGCGTTCGGCTGCTACCAGCCCCATTTGCAGGGTATTGAATTTATCGGCCAACATCCGAATTGGACGGAATAGCATGTTCAGGTAGATCGGGAATGCCACTAGCGCACCAAGTGTTACACCTCCAGCACGAATGACATCCTGCGCACCCCACCAAACCATTAGGCCTAGAGAAGCTGCAGCAATAATGTCTACTACCGGAAAGAAAACGGCATAGTATAAGATAGCATCCAGGTTCGCCTTGGTATATTCTCTATTGATCGTGCGGAATCGTTTCATCTCCGCTCCTTCCGCATTGAAAATCTGGACAATCCGCATACCAGTAATGCGCTCCTGAAGGAAAGCATTCATACGTTGAATCTGAGTGCGCACCTGCTGGAAGGACTTCTTCACTTTTTCCTTAAATACATAAGTGGCAATCATCAGGAATGGCATCGTCACCAAACAGATCAAGGTCAGTTTCCAACTGGTATAGAACATGATCCCTAGTACTGCTACGAGAGAAAGTAGATCGGCAATGATGGTTATGATACCCTGAGAAAAAACGGTATTGATCGTCTCAATATCATTGATCGTACGAGTAGTGGCGGTACCAATAGCCGTGCGATCAAAGTATTGGAGTTTAAGACTGGTGAGGTGCTGGAATACCCGAACCCGGAGATCCCTAATCACGGATTGCCCCAACCAACGGGTAGAGAATATAAACACGTAACGTAGCACAGACTCTACCAATAGAACAATCAGGATCAGCATCGCAATACGCGTGAGGCCTGGAATATCACCGACAAAGATGTAATCATCCACCATCCGCTGGATCAAGTAGGGACGAGCGATACCCAAAGGAGCCAACACAACCGCCAGTACACCTGCTGTAGCAAAGATCAACTTATAGGGTCTGGCCAGTGCCAGGACCCGCCCGAACAGGAAGAGATCAAATTTGTTTTTGTCTTTAGACATGCTTATCAGGTGTATCGTAGCTTACACATCACCTCTTTATGAATGCTTGCCGGCAAAGATAGTTTATCTACGACGACAGAAAACGATTAATTTTAAGCCGGTAATCACCATTATCCCATATATCACCCTGCGACTTAGATCAAGCCATTTGCCGATGAAATACTTGTACTGTTTTCTCCTTCTACTACCTTTTGGGGCCTACGCCCAAACTTGTGACGGCAATTTAGGTGATAACATTTTTGAGGAAGGCGACTTTGGTTCCGGTTCCTCCAACAACCTGCTTACCGATCCAGGTATTGCTCCTGGCTACTCTTACACAACCAGCCCTCCGCCAAATGATGGTTTTTACGTCATTACCAATAATACAGGCGCATGGACCAACTTGTTCCCAACCTGGCTCGGCATTGGGGACAATAGTAATGATCCTAACGGATACATGATGGTCGTCAATGCCAGCTTTGATCCGGGCTTATTCTATGATCAGGTCATTGAAGACTTGTGCGAGGATACACAATACGAGTTCTCCGCTGATATCATCAACTTGATAGCAGTGGGAGTTCCCGATCATATTGACCCAAATGTCTCTTTCTTGATTGACGGCAATGTGGAGTTTACCACTGGCGATATTCCTAAAACCAACGACTGGCAAACCTACGGCTTCACCTTTTCAACTGCCCCAGGACAGACATCGCTTCGGCTTTCCTTGAGAAACAATGCTCCGGGTGGTATTGGTAATGACTTAGCACTAGACAATATTAGCTTTCGCACTTGCGGGGATGCTGCTTCTATTCTACCAGAACAACCCGCTAATATTTGTGTAGATGGGCAACCTCTCAGCCTATTTGCAACTGTAACCGGCACTCAATACGAGAACCCTGCTTACCAGTGGCAAATCAGCCCGAACGGTATTGATGGTTGGATGGATATCCCAGGAGCAAATGATATTGAATACATCCATGATATCCTCATCATTGGGGAGTACTATTACCGATTCCAACTGGCGAATGGAACGCTCAACCTGATGAACGAAAAATGCCGCATCAATTCCAACATCAAACTGGTGAACGTCCGGCCGACGGAGTACTTCGTTACGGATACTATCTGCACTGGACTGACCTATCCGGTAGGCAGCTCGGTCTATGATGCCACCGGCAATTATGTGGATTCGCTCATTAACACTTATGGTTGCGATAGTATTATCTATACCAACCTGACGGTACTGCCACTGCCAGAAATTGAAGCAGAGTTAGCGCTAAGCCCGCCTTCTTGCTTCAATGTAAATGACGGAATGATTAGCGTTACGGCTATCAACAATGGCTTCCCGCCCTATGATCTAGCTTGGAACGATGGTGAACTGGGCACAGCCGATAATATCGCTTCCCTAGTTGGAGACGAAACCTACGACCTCAGCATAACCGATCGTTTTGGTTGCCGGGCGGATACCACCGTTTTGTTGCCTGGCCCGACTTCTCTGTTCCTAGACTTAGGCCCCGACCAGGCAGTAGACTTAGGTGATGAGCTTACTCTACAAGCAAATGTCAACTTTATGGTAGACAGCTACTTCTGGAGTAGTACGACCGATGTCTTACCCTGCTCTACTGCTGCAGACTGCCCAGGCTTTACTTGGCTACCGACGAATACCCAAACCGTATACCTCACAGCAGAAGATGCCAATGGTTGTGTCATTACGGACTCTGTTCAGATTGTGGTCACCCCGATCTATGACTTGTATATACCTAATATTTTCAGCCCTAACCGCGATGGTGTAAACGACTACTTCACGGTTTACGGTGAGTCCAAGCGAATCAACCGCATTGCCAGCTTCGAGATTTTCAACCGCTGGGGCCAACTGCTTTATCAGGAAAGTGACTTAGCCATTGGTGCCAGCAATGGCGGATGGGATGGTCGCACCAACGGTCGGGTGGTAGATCAAGGCGTCTACCTCTATCGCATTGAAGTAGAGTTTTTAGATGGAACGATACGAGAATATGGTGGGGATATTACCCTATTGCGGTAGCTGCCCTCCTCCGTAAATGAAGTATTAGTCGATTAATACTTAAAACTTCACCAGTTTTCGAGTCACAAGTTGACCGGCGGATAGGCGAATACTGAGCCAGTACAGCCCACTTGGAGCAGCGGTCAGATCAATTGTATTGGACCAATCGGCCATCGTATCTAGTTGCCATACTTGCTGTCCCGCAGTATTAGTGATCGTCAATGAGTGTACATCTAAGTCCTGCGGTAAAGACAGATTATAGGTTCCGTTGGACGGATTAGGGTATACCTCAATAGCAGCTTCAAGATCAATATCCGTGAGATTATTGAGGAGCTCCCATTCATCAAAGAGTACCTGTAGAGAGTCGATGGGCTCAACACCAAATGGGGTCTCAAGCACATTGAGTTCGAGGTAGGGCGCCGCGGGGTCATCCGTTGGGCGAACAACGCGCAAGAAGGATGAAGTGGAGGAAGTGCCGCGGTTGAGGCAACGAGAATCGGCACCCGCGAAGTTGGCGCCTTGCATCGCCGCCATGAGCCGCTGCGCCAAGGTACCATCTGTATTATTGAAACCATCTTCCATGCCATCCAGCACTTCTGGCCCAAGCAGGATATTTCCTTGAATCGCATAGGTAGCTCCGGTACGGTCGCCATGAAAGTCGGTAGTATTTTCTCCTGTGAATGCAGTGGTCCGGATATTGCCACTACCGTCAAAGTCTACAATGCCATACTGGCGAAAGCTTGGATCAAAGTTTTGCGAAAAGCAAGCGTCATTCTCTATCAGCCAGGCTATGATTTCCTCAGGGCTACTGCCGCCTTCCATCTGTAAGATCGCATTATCCAAATTGATGTGAGGATTGAGGCAAACCGCTGCCTGAGCATTAACCCCACCCCGCCCGGGAATGATCTTATTGAGTAATTGGATTCCTCCAAAAGCGGCAATTCCATCTACGCAGGTAGCACCAGCAGCACCGATCTCGCCGGTCACGGGGTCAGCTGCGATTATGGAGAAGGTATCTTGGCTCTGCAAAACAGAACAGCAACAAATCAGTAGTAGCGTGGTAAGTCTCATTCCAGGTTCTTTACAAGGAAAATTAATCCTTTCCTGAAATGTTCACAAATTCAAAGATACCTCGGTCCAACACCCGACAGTTACCAACGGTAGCCCATTTCTAAGCCGCCGCTATAAAAGTTCAGATTTTCCGAGGATGGAAAGAGATAGCGGAATGTTGGTTGCAGGAAAATGTGGTTACCATTCGCTGTAGGCCATTGCCAACCACACGCCACGCGTAAACTGGGCAATAAGTGGTCTAAATCATCAGACGATTCACGGCGAGACTCCGTCCGTTTATCATCTCCCAAGTCTAGACGAGCAAAGGTGGAAAGATAGAAGTTCAATGCGCCTCCGGCTTCCAGGTAGAAATGCTCCGCATTCTCAGGTTTCCAATGTACAGCCAAGGGAATTTCTACGTAGTAGTCGTTAACTCGAAGGCGAAAGCCATCAGAAAATTCACCTTCATTTAATCCCTGACCACCGAAAGTAGGCGGAATGGTTTGTTCGAAGATCAACGGATCGCGCTCACCTGTATCAAAGCGAAAATGTGTAAATCGAAGACCGCTCTTGAACCACCAGTTTTTTGCCAACTGCCGGTCAAGGTCCACCCCGAGGCGGAAGTGTAGATGGGGGTCGGTATCGAAAGCAACGGAAAGCATGGTGTTTTGCCGGAAGAGATAGTCCGTACCTGCCACCAGGCTAATACCATGTTCTTTTTGAGCCGTCAAAAGGAGCGTAAGGCTTACCAATAGGCAGCAGAGTAGAGAGCGTATCATAAATTAGGGTTTATGAGTACATAAATATAAGGAACGAGCCTTTAAGCCCTAACGTACTTCGTTGACCTAGACGTACTAGTACAGCTCTTAGTACCAAGAGTTATTTTATGCACATTATCAATTAAAAATTTTCCAAGCCTGGGGATTGTTCATTTTTGTCAATCGCAACAAAAACGAACCAAAAAATGCTTGTCCCGCTAAACTCCTTCCAGTCAAACAGTAGCGGGACGCCCTCCCGCCACACTTGATGGTAAATTAGTTGTACCATTGCTACTTAAAGCGCTCCTACCCCATCAGAACTCGTAGGATGTCAGCAGCAGCTTTCGCAATTTTGGTACCGGGTCCGAAAACACCAGCTACGCCATGCTCATAGAGAAAATCGTAATCCTGGTGCGGAATCACCCCTCCAACAACCACGTAGATATCTTCACGGCCTAGTTTTTCCAGTTCTTTGATGGTCTCCGGCACCAGCGTTTTGTGGCCTGCAGCGAGAGAAGATATACCTAAGATGTGCACATCGTTTTCCGTGGCCTGGCGAGCAGCTTCTGCTGGCGTCTGGAACAGGGGACCAATATCTACATCAAAGCCCAGATCAGCAAAACTGGTAGCAATAACCTTAGCACCGCGATCATGCCCATCTTGTCCGAGCTTGGCAATCATAATTCTAGGTCGGCGCCCTTCTTCTTTGGCAAACTGGTCTGCTAGATCTCGCGCCTGCTGAAAATCACTGTCTTTATCACTCACTTCACCTGCGTATACTCCACTAATAATGCGATGTGTTGCCTGGTAGCGGCCAAAATGGCGTTCCATAGCAGCACTGATTTCACCCAATGTTGCCCGAGCGCGAGCAGCAGTAACGGCCAATTCCAGCAAGTTACCTTCGCCAGATTGAGCAGCCTGATAGAGTGCTTCTAACGCAGCAGTTACAGTTGCCTCATCACGCTGAGCTTTCACCTCTGCTAGTCGCTTCACTTGCGATTCACGCACAGCAGTATTATCTACTTCCAAGATATCGATCTGAGCAGCTTCATTCGTTTGGAAAATATTCACCCCAACGATCTGCTCTTTTCCACTATCGATACGGGCTTGCTTACGGGCCGCGGCTTCCTCAATACGGAGTTTAGGTAAACCCTGCTCAATTGCCTTAGCCATACCGCCTAGCTCTTCCACCTCCTGCATGAGCGTCCATGCTCGCTGGACCAACTCGCCAGTTAAATATTCCACATAGTGGCTACCGCCCCAAGGGTCTACCACCCGGGTAATGTCCGTTTCCTTCTGCAGGTATAACTGGGTATCACGAGCTACCTTAGCGGAGAAGTCTGTGGGCAATGCGATAGCTTCGTCCAGAGCATTGGTATGTAACGACTGCGTTCCACCAAGCGTAGCAGCCATCGCTTCTACGGCCGTCCGCGCTACATTGTTGAATGGGTCTTGTTCAGTAAGGCTGTAACCCGAAGTTTGACAATGCGTACGCAGCGCCATACTCTTTGGGTTCTGCGGATCAAACTGTTTCACAATCTTCGCCCAGAGTAACCGTCCGGCTCGGAGTTTAGCAATCTCCATAAAGTGGTTCATGCCGATTCCCCAGAAAAAGGAAAGCCGTGGTGCGAAATCATCGATTTTGAGCCCAGCGGCAATACCGGTATGAATATATTCAAGACCATCCGCCAGCGTGTAAGCCAACTCCAGATCAGCAGGTGCACCAGCTTCGTGCATATGATATCCACTAATACTGATACTATTGAAGCGCGGCATATTAGCGGCCGTATAGGCAAATATATCGCCGATAATACGCATACTTGGTGCCGGCGGATAGATATACGTATTGCGTACCATGAACTCCTTCAGGATGTCATTCTGAATGGTACCACTCAGTTGCGCTGGGGCGACCCCCTGTTCCTCTGCCGCCACAATATAGAATGCCATGACGGGGATAACGGCCCCGTTCATCGTCATGGAAACTGACATCTTATCCAATGGAATCTGGTCGAAGAGGATCTTCATATCCTCCACTGTGTCGATAGCCACTCCTGCCTTTCCTACATCTCCACGTACCCGTTCATGATCACTATCATACCCCCGGTGAGTAGCCAAATCGAAGGCCACACTCAACCCTTTCTGGCCTTGAGCCAAGTTGCGACGGTAAAAGGCATTGCTTTCCTCCGCGGTCGAGAATCCAGCATACTGACGAATCGTCCAGGGACGCACCGCATACATACTGCTATACGGTCCGCGCAAATAAGGTGGCAAACCAGCAACAAACGCTAAGTGATCGTATTGACCAGAGTCTTCTGCAGAAAAATGTGCTTTGACTGTTATCTGCTCCGGGGTGGACATCTCTGTACTTTCTGCAGCAGCAGCCTGCAGGTTAGGCAAGTCGTAGCGAAGGTCTTGGTCTTGGAAGGACGGGCGTGACATATTGGTAATTTGGCAGTGGCTTAGGGCCGAGATAATTGGCTAGTTATTGTGGGCGAAAATACGGGTATTCTCCTGAAGCGCGTAGTGTCAACGGATAATATTCGTCACCAGAAACCGCGAGACGAAGCGTTAAGTCAACCTAGTTTAAAAGTAGGGGACGTTGGGCAATGAGCACCAAATCATAAGGTTCCACTTGTCCTGGCTCTATTGTAAGTTGTTCTTTGTACTTAACCTCAAGCTCTGCCTCAGCTAAGTAATTCAATAAAGTCTTTTCCTCATGGTAATACATATATAAACGATCTGCGCTACCATCTGAGGGTCCTTGCCAACCAGAAAGACTAGCTGATCCTGACATCATACTGAAATACAAAACGCCGTCTGGTTTAAGTTGAACTGCTGCATCATTGATGAAAGCCTTTGCTTCCTTCGGACTTAGATACGGCAATACAAAAGCAGCGATAATACCCGTAAACTGCTTTTCGAGCGTACTAATTTCCCGGCAGTCTAGGAGTTGAGTCTGTATTGAGGGATTATTGGCTTGAGCCAGGCTTAGCATTTCGGGTGCCAGATCAGTAGCCAGGAGTTCCAGGCCAGGTAGCCGATCCAGTATGTACTGCGTGACGTTGCCAGGGCCACACCCTAATTCTAATAATGATCCAGATGGTAAAATCTCGTAATCGCAAAAAGCATCAAGACTCCGCTGATAACGATCTTGATTCATGTATTTTTCCTGATATCGTTGAGCATAACGGCCGAAAAGCTCAACCGCGAGGCGATTTTTATCCATCACAATCTTGGTTGAGGGAGATTAGAGAAATCCTCCACTCCTAACTGAATCATATTATTCTTAAGATCATCGGATAAGATTTCGATAGTATGTTCCCCACCGTATTCCCCCAGGGCTGCTACGCCAAACAAGAATGCCCGGCCAAGCAAGGTGAAATCAGCGCCAAGACTGAGGGCGCGGAGTATATCTAATCCAGTCCGGATTCCGCTATCCATAATCACTGCCATCTTACCCATCGCTATTCGAGCAACCGCCGGTAATGCCTCGATAGCTGCCGGAGCTCCATCGAACTGCCGGCCACCATGATTAGAAACAACAACACCATCTAAACCAATGGCGGCAGCTTTTTCCGCATCAGCGGGATGCAGAACGCCCTTCAATACAACAGGCCCTTTCCAATATGCTTTAATCTCTTCGCACATCTCCCAAGAGAGATTTCCACCTAGGCGAGAACGCACAAATTTACCTACAGACATCATATCCTGAAACTCCGAATAGGATAGTACGGTCCGTAGCTTGGGAAGCCCTCGTCGCAGCGTATGCCAAGTCCATACTGGATGGGTAATCCCTTGCCAAAGGAAAGAAGTTGTCATCTTTGGTGGCATCTGTAAGCCCGCTCGCTTGGTTCGTTCTCTACGGCTAGGAGTAGGCACATCAGCAGTGATCAGAAGAACGCGAAAACCAGCTTCCCAAGCACGATCCATCAGTGCTTCTCGCAGGTGCCGTTCACGGGGAGGATACAGCTGAAACCAACCCATATCACCAATATGTGAAGCTAAGGTCTCTGGTGTCTCCGTAGCTACTGTGCTGAGGGAAAAAGGAATACCATATTTCGCCGCAGCCTTGGCTAGAATGATCTCCGCCCTTGGCCACATGAGGCCAGTGAGGCCGACGGGGGCAATGCCAAATGGTGCATTGTACGACTGCCCAAACAAACTAGTGGTAAGCTGCGGTTCGAGGTCGCCCTTGCAGAACTCCGGTGGCATAGCAATGGCATTCAAAGCATCTCTATTACGCTGTAGCAGTTTTTCCTCTCCTGTACCAGCAACCAAGTACTGCCAAGCCACATCTGGTATACGCTTCTGGGCTTTAGCGGCCAAATCTGAAATTGCAGGATACTCATGGAGTAGACGATGGCGGTGCTTCTCGTAAGACATGGCGTAAGTTGTTTACGCATTCAAGGTAGGAGAATTATAGTAAGAGAGAAAGGCAGAAACACCGATAAACAAAATATTTATTAACATACACAAAATAAAATATTTGTACTTTATTGGCAAATTCCTTATATTCGCATAGAGTGCTTTGAAAAGCGATAATCATAGTTTTACTCTCCTTCGTTCCCGCGGGCGAAATCATCGAAGTCTCTTTCCCCTGCTTTTCTACTCAATTAGGATGTTGTTGGCCTTAGAAATGAAGTGTCGTTTCTAAGGGTGTGATCCTGCTGTCCCTTCTTAGATGGATGGGCTGGTTGATGGACCTGGTGACAGGGTGGGTCCCGCCATGCGGGTCATCCCCCAAAAACCTACCTCACCTTTCCGCCAATCTACTTTCCTACAACTCCTACTTCCCCAACTGGTACGACCCAAACACCTGTACTCCAGCAATATTATTCCGCTTAAAGAAATGATTAACGTAGGCTGAAAAACCGACCTTCAGGTCATAAGTTACTGGGTACTGGAACTGCACGTGAATAGGGATCGCTTGATTCGCCCTTCGTTCCTTTGTGTAATACTCGACCTCATAGATGTCACGATCAGTATCAAACTCGAAGCCCGACCGATAGTCTTGTGTATAGTATAAGTAAGTAAAGCCCGTCCCTATCTGGATATCCGGCCGTACATGAGAACCAAGAACTCGCCAAAAAACGAGGCTCTCTTGCCAGAAAGCACGGTATTTTCTCGGCCGGTTGAAGGTGTACTCGGAAGTGCCGTTTGTATCAGTAGTTACGCTCAATTCCATTACCCGCTCTTCAATACTCCTCCCAGAGTAGTTCATTCGTAGAGCAACTTCCCAGCGTCGACCAAGCTCGATAGCATATCCTGCAGATAAGCCTAAACCACTGACAGATTCATTACTATACCCTCTCGAGGATCTTGACCTATAGTCACCTGTAATGCGATAATCATTATCGGTGGCGAAGTAAATATCATTGTAGGAAATACCAAAGGAGGCTCGCTGCGTAAGCTTAGACTGTCCGTAAAGTCCGAAACCAACAAGCGTTATCATAAGAGAAGTAAAGTAGAACTGTTTCATGCGCGTTATTTGACTAAAGTGGAAAAACTATGAGTAGATGGCTAGTCCCCAAAAATCAGTAGGACCTCAATTCCCCAATTGGTAGGCTCCAATTAGGGTTAGCCCCGTAATCGTCTTGTCATCTCCGTAGAAATTAATAAAACCGTCTAATCCTAACTTGACTCGATTCGCAATCGGAAATTGCATTTGGGCATGTAACGGCAAACCCAACCGCCCTCTACGTTCATCGACAAACGCTTGTACATTATAAATCCCGCGATCAACATCGAACTCAAAGCCCGAACGATAATTCTGGGTATAGCCTAGATAAGTAACACCAATTCCAAGTTGGACATCAGCTCTAGAACGAGGCCCAATAACCCGCCAAAACAAGAGTGCCTCTGCCCAAACCGCTCGGTATTCTCTGACCCGCATAAAAGTGTGATCAAAGCGTTCACCGTTGGCATTCTCGCCTCGAGTTCTCATGATTAGCTCCTCACTTCTATTCCCCGTGTAGTTAGCTCGAACAGAAGCCTCAAAACGAGGCAAAAACTGGAGTGTATAGCCCGCCGAGACTCCAATACTCTCAGCTCCTCTAGCGCCAGAAAATGAATGTCTACTATTAGCAAACGTACCATAGACTAAGTAGCTTCCAGCGGCATTAAGGTGGACCTCATTTTGAGATAGCCCAAGCGTGAGATGTTGTTTGGAAACAAACTGCCCCAACAGGGATTGACTACAAAGGAATAAAGACAGAATAAGGAAAAAGTAGAGCTGTTGCATGGCGCGTGGGTATTAGGTAAAAGCATACAGTGCCGCTCACTGAATAGATAATGGCAGCACATCATTACCATCTAATATCCTGGTGTTCAATCAGAACCACAAAAACAGCACATAGATTAGTATTACTTTAACCCCATACCTTCACGCCTTAAGTTGACCTTAACAACTTCTTACTCTTTCAATCGTGCCTTTAGGGCAGTGACCCGCTCATAAGACTCTCTGATACGCTCCTCCGAAACCTTTCCTTCATCCAGTAGCTTTCGAATGGTTTGTATGGTGCGTCGTGCTAAGCCTTCATCGTAATCAACCAGGTTATTACCAAAGACAAGTACATCTACACCGGCATTGATGGCTTGCTGAATAATGGTCTCAAAGGGGTAAAGTGTATTGACTGCTTTCATCTGGAGATCATCAGAGAAAACCACACCATCATAATGGAAAGAATCACGCAGTATCCCTTGGATGTAGTGCTTCGACATAGTAGCAGGATAATAGGAATCAATAGCCCGATTAAAGACGTGAGCCGTCATAACCGCGATCGCTCCCTCGGAAGCTAAGATTTCGCGATAAGGAGCTAATTCCTCAGGTGTCCAGGTATTGGTCACATCCGTGAAACCTTTATGAGAATCTGTTTGGGAGCTACCATGCCCAGGAAAATGCTTGAGGACCGAGAGGATACCCGCCTTAGAATGGGGTACTATCCAGGCCTGAGCATGCTCAACGACCGTTTCAGTCTCCGCACCAAAGCTGCGCTTGATGCCTCCGATGACTGGATTCTCAGGATTCACATTTAGGTCCACTACAGGAGCAAAATTGACATTAAAACCCAAGTGTCGCAGTGTCTGAGCGTTGAGACTAGCATAATAGGTAGTAGAATCGGTAGTTGGTTGCGCACCCATATCCTGAGCAGATGCCAGTGCCGGAAAGCCGTAGGTAGGTCTGAGCCGAGTTACACGTCCGCCTTCCTGATCGATTGCCGTCAAAAGATAGCCTGGAGCTATGGACTGCAGGTCTGTCAACAGTTGTTTCACCTGTGCTGGCGATTCGATATTCCGTCCGTAGCTTTTATAGCCGACATCGTAATCAAACAGAATAATGCTACCGATTTCTCCATTTGCAATTTGCTCCTTCACCAGAGGGCTAACACTGTCGATCTCCATCCCTCGGAAGCCTTGCATGATGAGTTCTCCTAGCATTTGATCGCTAATCGGCGGAGGTGTATCAGTGGTTTGCTGATCGGTATTTTCTGTACCAGAACAGCCCAAAAGGATAAGAAGGAAAGCCCATAACAAATAGGAAAACTTATTACGCATAACACCAGTTTTATTAGTAGCATCGTGAGGAAATGCCGAAGTGAAGAAAAGAAATTTTACTGGTCTAGCGCGTCTCAAAGGTACATTTCTTGAGAGATTAAGTGAACACCTAAGAATGAGAATCTGAACACACAAAGGCAACTCCTCATCTTTGACAAAGCTGCATTTTAGCAGTATCTTAGTTCTCTCATCAATCTACTCTGCATGCCCGAAGCAACGAAAAAAGAGTGCATCATCTGTGGTGATGAAATTACTGGCCGGCCGGATAAACGCTTCTGCTCTGACAATTGCCGAAGCACCTACCATAATCGACAGAACAGCGACCAGACCAATTTCATTCGCAACATCAATAACATACTGCGGAAGAACCGACGGATCCTTGCCAGCATGAACACCGATGGGAAGACCTCCCTGCATCGCGATAAGCTAATGGAGAATGGCTTTAACTTCCGTTATTTCACCAATGAGTATGTCACGCGCAAGGGCACCATATATCGCTTTGTATACGACCAGGGATACACCGAACGAGAGAATGGCTATCTTACGCTCGTTGTACGACAAGAATACGTGGAATAGTAATGCGAGCAATTCAAGATCTGAACAATTACCGCCTCTTAGCACTGGCTGTCCTCTTTTTCACCCTCCTCACTCCAAAAACAAGTTGGAGCCAAGAAGACTCTACCGCCTTCAAGCCACAGACCATGATTGGCCTACAATTTGGTATGAGTTGGAATGAGGTCAACTTCTCTCCACAAGTGGCCCAACAAGCTACTTTGCTAGCTAATCGCTTTGGAGCTTTGTTTCGCTATACCGCAGAACCGCATCTCGGCATTCAACTAGAGTTTGCCTATGATCAACGTGGCTGGGAGGAGACCAGAGAAGGCGCCACGAGTAATTATGTACGTACCATTGATTATCTCGAATTAGGAGCCTTCACTCATATTAGTATAGGTAGCGGCGCAGTGCGTCCAGCCATCGTACTAGGTTCTTATCTGAGTTATCCTATAGCACAATCGGAGACCATACCATCTGACGCAACCTGGACCGACTTCCCACAAGCTTATTACAACGTGCCATTACCTGAGAGAATACAGTACGGCTTAGCCGGCGGACTTGGTTTTGAGCTATTTTTTGAATCGTTCAGCTTCCAGGTTGACGCTCGTTATCGCTCTGCACTGGGCGGCCTCTTTAGAGCAGGAGAACAGGATTTCACCTTTTCCAATAGTCAAGGTCTCACCGCACAGGCCAGTTTATTGATACGTTTATTCGGGGGATAAAGAAAGCTAATGCTATGCTGAATCGAAACCACCAATCTAAATCACTGTTCCGGTCTACCTACTTGATCTATGTAGCCTTATTGATCGGTCAGATTTTCTTCTGTTTAATTACGGTATTCCTAATCACACAACCTGATCGGGTACAGAAGGAAGGTTCAGATTATCCTTTCCTAGCATTATTGGTGCTGTTTCTGGCCGGTGGTGCAGCTTGGTTTGTCAATAATTTACGGCGACAACAGGCACAGCAAATCTCTGCTAACTTTGATGGCAAGCTCCTTCATTACCGCACCTCGGTCATCATGCGTTCGGCCATGATGGAGGCTGGCAACTTGTTTTGTCTCATCCTAGCTATGCTAGAAGTCAGCCTCTCTCCTATTCTCTTTTTCTGCTTAGGGCTTGGGCTGTTCCTTTACTTTCGCCCACAGGTAGGAGAGGTAAGCGAAGTCTACAAAATGAGTGGTCAGGAACAACAAGAGCTTGAACAATTTCTCAAGAATAGAGCTTAGAATACCGACAACGATCTGTTTTCTATCTTTACGGCCATGAAAAATAAATGGAATCGCATCCTACTCGTATTGGGAATTATCATTGCCAACATTGGCCTGGATCAATGGACAAAGGTATGGGCACGGGAAACCTTGCAGTTCAAGCCAATGGAATCCTACTGGAACGATTTCTTTCGCCTAATCTACGTAGAGAACAAGGGTGCTTTCTTGAGCCTCGGTGCTGATCTATCTGACGGCATTCGGATTCTCATTCTACACTTCTTCCCGGCCATCCTGCTAGCAGCACTCACGCTCTATGCGATGTTCAGCCGAGCATTGAACAAGTGGCAAATCATCGGTATGAGCTTCATCATTGGTGGAGGTATCAGCAACGTCTATGATCGAATTGTATACGAGGCTGTTACTGACTTCATGAACATGGGGCTCTTCGGCGTTCGTACCGGAATCTTCAACTTCGCGGATGTGTCTATTATGGTTGGCTTGGGCATCATGCTGCCATTTGCCTTCCAGAAAGAGCCCGGCAAAGAGGAGATAAAGCAAGAAGAGGAATAAAAGAAAAGAGGAAACCCTAAATACAACGCCTCCAACAGCGCGATTCATCGCGCTGATCCCATCAAAACAATCCCTGCGCAAGAGCTAAGGATAGGAGGTGCGCCAATAACGCACCGGATAGCCTGACGCCAGGCCGCAGGCCGCAGGCGGAGCTCCATAAAAAGCCGGAAGGGTAAAATTGAAACAACTTCACCCTTCCGACTTCCTATCTCAACCTTCTCTTATTCTACCTTAAAAGTCTCTTTATTGGGGCCTACGCCCGTAATAGTCAAGGACTTCCATGCCTTGGGCAAGCTGCTCTTCCGCTGTACAATGCCTTCATCTGTAATATCCAGACCGCCAAAGCCGAAGATTACCGTTTGTAAGGTACCACCGGCTCCCGTAGCGAAATAAGGGTTCGTTCCACCAGCTGTTTCAGATATCACGCCAAAAGGTGGAACCTCATTGGGCTGATAACTCTTCTCGAATAAACGAAAGGCTTCTTCCGCTTCACCCAAACGAGCATAGAGGGTAGCTAAGACTGCAACGGACATGGCAGGACCATTGGGCGACATTCGAGGTTCATAGTACTCAAGGTCCTGACGGATGCGGTCATCACCCTGTACAATCTTCATTGGGTAAGCCAGCAGGTTCGCATCTGCCTGCTTGATCATCTCTCCCTCATACGTATCATTCTCACGGGTGGTGCCATCTGGGAACTGAATCAATGGAATGTTGTCCGCTACGTGATTCCAATCGGGATCGGGTGTCAGGCCTAACTCCTCGGCAGCCTGCGTCGCATAACGCAACACGGTAATTGCCATACCATTGGTATAAGCATTGTTATCGATATTCTCCAGCCACTCATTGGCTCCGATCACATTCTTGATATCGTATTGCCCCGCGCCATTTCGCTCCACCCGACTCGTCCAAAAGTCAGCTACCTCTTTGATAATAGGCCAACCGCGGTCGCGTAACCAAAGTTTATCTTTCGTAACCTGATAGTACTTCCAGCAAGCCCAGGCCACATCGCCAGAAATGTGGTGCTGGAAAGGTCCCGTCAGGGCCCACACTGGGGTGTCTTCTGTTCCGTCATCTGCGGATTCCCAAGGGTACATGGCACCTTCGTAACCATGAGAAAAGGCATTCTGCTTGGCACTACCCAGGCGCTCATAGCGGTATTCCATGATCGAACGTGCCATATCGGGCTGCATAGCCAAGATGGGGGGATACATCCAAATTTCGGTATCCCAAAAGACGTGTCCGTTGTATCCCAGGCCTGATAGTCCCATTGGTGATAGACTGTAAGAGGTACCAGCCCGCGCAAAGGAATACAAGTGGTATAACATGGAACGAACCGCGCGTTGTGAACGCAGATCACCTTCGATGATGATATCACTCTCCCAAAGACGATCCCAGGCTTGTTGATGACGCATCAATAAACGATCACGCCCTTCCAGCTTGGCGAAGATGGTAAGGCGTTCTGCCTCATTGTGCGGATCCTCAAATTGACGACTAGCACAAGTAGACCCCACCACACTAAAGGTGTAGGTTTCGCCCGCTTTGATAGCTTTGCGAAACTTGGTGAGATGGCGATTGTAATCCCAATCTTCATGAATCAGATCTGGCTCATGACCGTGCTCCTCTTCAAAAATAAAGCTTACCGAAGCCGCTACTTTCTGCTTGCCAGAAGGGCTTTCAGCCACGGAAGTCATTAATGGAACTACCACGTGAGGGCGATCAATTTCCGCATAATAATTCCGAACATCATTGAGGTGATTTGGCGCCTCAATAGTACTGGTGGCGGTTAGCTCCAAGTCTCGTTTGGGCGTAACTTCCACAATACTCATCGCCGTATACGGGAGATGGCGCAAAGACATAAGACGATGGATTACAGACACATCATCTCCAACATCAAAGCTAGTAACCAATTGGCCGTTACGCATATCAACAGCCTGTGAGAAATTGCTAATATCTCGACGCCCAATCCGTTGACCATCAACGTCCAGATCCAGGTTCATGTGGTTGAATGTCTTCAGGATATTAGATACACGGCCGCGTTGATAGTAGTCGTAAACACCATTTAAGACCACATCCTTAACCTTCATGGGTTCAGGTGAAGAGACCAAGCCGACAACGCCGTTGGCAACCGTAATGCCATAGTAATTATTGGCGTCAATATCCGTAGCAGGGATATGCCAGGGAGAGTCAGAATGATCCTGCGCAACTAGGATATTGAAACCTAATGCACAGCATAGAATAAGGGTGAATCGTAGCATGATTTGAAATTGAAAGTTGTTAACCAAAAATAGCGATTGAGTCCTAAAACCACCCATTTACGAGAAACAAATACCTGTGCACTAAGTAGCAGAAGTGTTAACAAACAACTTGGCGGTCTCCAAATGTCGTTAGCGTTCCGTTAAAACGGCGATTTTGACCCAGCGTTTTGGGGGGTGTCACTCGTCTTGTATAGTGTGATCTCTAAACCAAAACCTGATCCAATGAAAAAAGCTACCCTCTCATTACTCTTTCTCTCTGCTTTTCTTTTTAGTCTTCAAGCCCAATCTTTTATCGGTAAACAATGGAACCTCAAGCGCGTAGGCGTGCACCTGGGGCAAGATCAGGACATGCTTTCCGTGATGGACTACAGTTATTTTTTGAGTAGCCTTCGGAACGATCCTGGATTCGATTTCTCTGACATCGGTGCTACCGAGCAGCATACGTATAGCATGCTGTGTGAAAACCCGCATCTGCGCCTCAACGCTAGCTTCCAACATGCTACCTACCACGACCTGGAATTAGGCCTAAGTCTGGTGGGAATCTTCAATCGAATTGATGAGGTGGTATACGCCACTCCTGGAACTAACTATTGGGATGATGACCGACAACAATTGAGTTTCACCCAGTATGGGCACGAAATAGCCATTGAGCCTACGTTGAGTTACCGTCGCCAGCGTGGTGCATGGGCAGTTACCGGTGTAGTGGGTAGTAACTTAGGTTACCACTTTGGCAACTGGCTGAGCATTGACGGCCGTAACATTACTATTTGCCAAAACAACACCGTTGGCTTCCGCGAAGGCATTGATGAGCCTGATTGCGAAACCATCGAGTACCTCTATGAATCAAGTGCTCAACGAAATGGTTTTTCTGGTCGCCTCTTCGCTGAAATCCAAGGTAGCTTTACCATTGCTCGTCGTTTTGAGATGGGTA
>CAJXOS010000125.1 GCA_913057725.1 uncultured Lewinella sp. | reverse complement strand
ACAATCAAACCATCAAACCTTTCAACCATATCACCTCACATGCTCCCCTCCATCCACTGGTATCACCGCCCCATTGATCCATAGGGCTTCATCTTGTACCAAGAGGCCTACGACCTTCGCCACATCTTCTGGAGTCGTGAGTCGATTGTAAGGGTTTCGTTGTAAGCTGTGTGTTATTAGATCTTCGTGGCCCGGTATCATCCGCAAACTGGGCGTATCGGTGGTGCCGGCCTGTACGCAATTGGCTCTTATGCCATAGGGTGCAAACTCTAAAGCGATGTTGCGAGTAATCGCTTCCAAAGCCGCTTTAGCCGCCGATACGGCCGCGTAGTTTTGCCAGGCTTTCCTATTGCCCTCACTGGTGAAGCTGATTACGCTTGCAGGATTTGTAAATAAGCCCATAAGGTGGCATTCCTTTACCCAGTCATACAAGCTGGTCGCCATGGCTTCCAAGGTCAATCGAAAATCATCTGATTGTAGTTGCGGGCTTTCATCGCTCAACATTGGTTTCAGGTTGCCTTTAGCTATGCTATGTACCAGCACCCTTAGCCTCCCTTCATCACCTAACTCGGCGTATAGCTCTTCACATATTTCCAGGCGTTTATCTGGCCGCAGGGCATCCACATTAAAGGTTTTCACCTGTACACCTGTCGCTCGTATCTCTTCCCATACGCTATCCAACTCCACTTGCCGCGATCGCCGATCTCGGTGCACCACACATAGGTTCATACCTCTTCGCGCCAGCTCTCGTGCAGTAGCCAACCCCAACCCGGATGATCCGCCAAGTATAAGTGCCCAGTTTTGCATTTGTATCAATGTTTATTGTAGTCCCCAAGCGTTACCTAGCGTCCCCAAACGCGAGGAATTTCAATCCAAATCAACTAACCAAACTATCTAACCTTCTAACTTTTGAACCACCTAAGGCACCAAAGTCTTTTTGAACCATTTAAGGCATATAAGGACATATAAGAACTAGCCCAACTAACAAACCAACTATCGTTCTCAAGCGTCCCTATGTTCCCGAGCGTCCCCAGACGCGAGGAATAAACCATGTCCCCCGACGCGAGGACCACACCATCTACCACTCCAACAACACCCGCTGCGCCGAAAAGCCCGGCCCAAAGCTGAGCATCAGTCCTTTGTCTCCAGCAGGGATGTCTCTTTCCAGAAAGCGTTCCAGCACATAAAGCACCGTGGCGCTCGACATATTTCCGTACAGGCGGAGCACCTCGCGGGTATCCTCTATGCTCTTACCCAATGCCCCAAACAGGTCGTCAACTACCTGCACGATTTTCCTCCCTCCTGGATGAAACACCAAATGGTCGACCTCTTCAATCCGGGTACCAGCACGCTCCAAGAATGGGTGAATGATATCGACGAAGTTGGCTTCAATCGTCTGGGGGACCGTCTGATCTAAAATCATATGTAGCCCGCTATTCTTCAAAGCAAACCCCATCATGTGCTGGGCATCAAAGAAGTGATACATCTCTTCGTGCACAATTCGTGGCCCTTTATCCTCAGGGTTAGATGATAACAATGCACAAGCACATCCATCACCAAAAATGGCCGCACTAACGATGTTCACCATCGAAAAATCCTGCTGCTGGAAGGTAGCCATTGGGGATTCCACTGCAATGACTGCGGCACGTTTTCCAGGATTAGCCTTGAGGAAATTATTGGCGTATATGATACCCGACACACCGGCTGCACAGCCCATCTCCGTTACGGGCAGGCGAACGATATCTTGCCGCATCCCCAGATTGTTGATCAGGTAAGCATCCACCGATGGAATCATGAACCCGGTACAACTTACGGTGATGATGAAGTCAAGGTCAGTTGGCGCCCAGCCCGCTTGGTCTAGGGCTTTCCGCAAACTGGCTTCACTTAATTGTATTGCCCCTTCAGCATAGCGTTGGTTATTTTCTTCGAAGCTCCTGGGCTGAAACATCTTGGGTGCATCAATAATCGAGTACCGATGATCTACACCGGCATTCCGAAATATCTTGAGCACTTTACGCCGAAAGCGATCATCCTGACCACTCAGCCAGGCCTCGATGTAAGGCAGTATGTCTTTAGTACTCCGCGTGTATGGCGGCAATGCTTTCGCAACCGTGGTAATCTTTACCATCTAATATACTTGGTCCGCCTAGAGCGGTTGAATAATCCATTGATAACGGAAAGCCCAGCGCCAACGAATCTGGCTGGTCCATCCTTTTAATTTTCCGGCCCACGCCTCTAGCTCTCTCCGTCGGAAGCCACGTTTGATGGACAGCAGGCCATCCTCACGCGTCATCTTATTACGGTGGAACATCGTGATGATTCCAAACAGGAAATAAGCCAGAGACGACCGCTGCAAGTCATTCACCACCACTCCCATAGTAGCTTTATCACTATAAGTTTGCAACAACTCGAGAATAGCTTCTTCCGAAAAATGATGTAGGAATAAAGTGCACAGGACAATATCTACCTCTTGGGCATCTAGCGATTCATCTGGTAGAATGGTGTGCACATAGCTGATCTCAGGATAGGCTTCCGACAACTCACGTGCGTACTCGATAGCGTCTGCGTTCGCATCAATTCCAACTAACTCAAAAGCGATATTCCGCCGTCTTCCCCAATCGGCAAGTTGGCGCAGCATATCACCCCCGCCACAGCCAAGGTCCCAAACCCGGATTGGACGATCGGTCCTTTGCTCCTGTAGTAACTGACGAATCCCAGACAACGTGATTTGGTTACCGCCCAGCCAACGATTGATGCGGGCGATCTCATCCAGGGCATCGCGGAGTGTTTCACCCGCCAGGGCAAAATCATCCATTATTTCCTCTTCTTGACTGCGATGGCGAGTATCAATCCACATGTTGACCAAAGGGTATGCATCAAGAAAGGGAAATTGCGCCTAGTTTGTTGGCGGAAGAAAGGTATTATTTGTCCGCGATTGGAAATTTCGGCGGTTTTCCTTTAGGAACCATGGGTCTGTCGTACGAAGAACGGTAGGAGTACCGGTACATGGGTTAGCACGGAGACTGCCTGATCAAAAAGCTGATTGCGGGAAAAGAGTGCACTGAACATACGACCAGCCAGCAAGCGTTTACGATACTGTTGTCGCCATTGTTGGTCATATGCAGCTCCTAATGCCGTTCGAGAAGAGAATTCTCCTTTGCGGTAGCGCAATATCAGATTTGACAGTATTTCGGCACTACCAATCGCCATTCCCATACCATTTCCGCAAAGTGGATGAATCATTCCTGCACTATCACCACTCATCAATACCTGCTGGTATACTCGCTCCTTTGGGGCAAAAGAAACCTGACTAATCGTCATGGGCGATTCGAACAAAGGTTCAAATTCCTGAAAGCAACGGGCCAGATGAGGATTGCGGCGCACGACCTCTCGTTCAAAACGATCAATATCACGATAAGGCTTAAAGGCGGAATAATCTGCCAAGTAGCAAACGTTGATCCGCCCCTCTTCTACTTTGGAGACACCACAATAGCCGCCTTTGAAATTGTGTAAGGCCACTAAGTCTTCTGGGAACTCGCCTGCAAAGTGCCGTTTCACCGCCAGATAAGGTGCTTTTTCCTCCATAAATTCACGGCCGTGTTCTTTGTCCAGGCGTGAACGTTTACCATAGGCGCCGATTACTAGCTCAGCGGTCCAATCTCCGTGGGATTTAGTCCGCACCTGAAACTCCTTACCACTAAATTGTATGTGCAAAACGGAATCTTCAATTAGCTGTACACCTGCCTCCACACATTTTTGTTGAAGATGATTATCCAGCAAAAAGCGACTGATACCGAAACCACCCAAGGGCAATGTGGCTTGCACTTCACGCCCCTTTATACTGCTCAAGGAACATCGACTGATTGGGGTAGCACCTAACTCAAAAGGATTGACTCCCAAGTGCTGAAGAAATGGCAATACTTCATTGGAAATATACTCACCGCAGACTTTGTGCCGTGGAAAAGCATCTTTCTCAAATAAGACGACCTCCACACCGGACTGCGCCAGATGCAAGGCATTGGTGAGGCCAGCGAGGCCACCTCCTACTACGATAACTGATGCTTTGGAAGAGCTAGACAAAAAATCTGTTAGTGTTAATTGAAAAAGTAACTTACCGAAATCGATAAGTTACTTTTTCTGTGATTCTTAGACAAAAACGGAGTTTCGCCTAAAAGGATGTCAATAAGAGGAATAAATGATGAATTATCGCTTCAAAAGCTTAAATCCAATCTCCCGACCGTGCCCCTGAAACATGGCCAGATTGATCCAAAAGAAGGCAAATTGCTCCATGAGGGCGAAGCGATCATTACCCCCTACATCATAGCATTCCGCAAAACCAGCATCGGCAGAAAGTTGCTGAGCCACCTCTTTGGCGTAAGCACTTTCTCCTGCTACAAAGTTGTCAAGCTGCGCATCACCATACTCGGTATCCTTCATATTATTGAAGCCCGTCGTATTAAAGCACTTCACTACAGCAGTAGTTGCCGTATTAGCTAAAATAGCATCGGCGGTATTGGTGAATCCCTCAGGGCCGCGCCCCATCACAACGTTCATCGCATCAATGATGATCTTCCCGCTGGTATCGCCCAAGCTTTGTGCTACTTCCACGGCCTTTGGGGCTGGCGTCGCCAATAGAATCACCTCTGCCTCGGCAACTGCCGTAGGGATATTGTGTACCGTCGTATTGGGTTGCTCCAAGAGGGCAGCACCTTTAAAGTTATCGGTATCCCTTACCCCCAGAAGTATCTCATGGCCAGCCTGGGCCCACTTTGCAGCTAAAGCACCACCTACATTCCCGGTGCCTACAATCGCTATTCTCATCTAGTTACTCGTTTCTAATTGTTCAACGACCAAGCGTGCTGCCGCTGCTCCTGAGTTTTGCTGTTGTCCGGTGATGAGGTTACCATCAGCGATCGCATGGGAGGAGAAGGGAGCCGCCACTTTAAAGGTAGTATTTTCCAACTTTCGGGCTTCCGTCTCGATCCAGTACGGTTGAATGCGCTGTCCTACTGCTTGATCCGCATACTGTTCTTCAGCATCAGCGAAACCCGTCCAGGTTTTACCCGCAACTACTAGCTCACCGTTTGACTTTTTGGCCTCCAGCAATAAGGTAGTCGAATGGCACACTGCAGCGCTTGGCTTATTTGCCTCATAGAAACCAGCAAATAGCTGTTGCAGGCCGCTATTGCCTTTGAAGGTGTACATTGGTCCTTGGCCACCCACTAGGAAGATAGCATCGTAGTCACCTACGTTCACTGTTGACAGGGCAGGCGTATTCTGGAGCATATCCTGAAAACTAGCTTGTTGCATGTATCCTAGTGAGATCACATCATGGGCAGAATAACCACTCGCATCCTCTGGATTAGAGTAACCGTCCATCTCAATCTTTCCACCTTCGGTAGAAGCTAAAGTAACTTCATATCCTGCTTCCTGAAACACATGGAGTGGGTGCGTCAACTCTGCTGCCCAAAAACCGATGGGCCAACCTGTTTGTTGAGAAGTCGTTGGGCTGCTGGCCACCATGAGAATCTTTCCTTTGATAGGCATTCCGTGGGCGTGGACGTATCGTTGCTGCTCAATAATATTCATAGTTGTTTTTTGATTAAGATCTTTGTTGTAAACTCACTATGAAAATCGTGTCCAGCGGCCAAAAGTTGCCATTCTTACGACGATGTTCGTTACTAACCCCGAAGAAAGTATACTGATAATCAGATCATTATGCCAGAGTTCATTCACAACCATAAGCTATATTATAACCCAGTAGAGTTCGCAATTGACAAGATTGGCGGTACCTGGAAGATGCCCTTACTCTGGCGACTGAAGGATAAGGTGATGCGCTATAGCGAACTAAAAAAGAGTATTCCGCAGATCTCCGATAAGATGCTTACTTCTCAGCTGCGGGATCTTGAAGCGAATGGTTTTATCAACCGAAAGGTCTATCCCGTGGTACCGGCCAAGGTAGAATACTCCATCACCGAGCGTGGACAGCGCGTCATCCCGATTATTGAGACTATACGAAACTTTGGTTTAGACTTGATGGAAGAGGAAGGGATAGAACACAAATAACAAACTGTATTTTATATTTTTATTTCAAAAAATTCTATTATCTTTAAACTCTAGTGTAGAAAAGCACTAATCAGAGTTCCTTTCCCGGCTGACTCAATTAGGAGTACTCGGAGTCAGTTTAATCAGCGTTTCCCTTCCCTGCTTTTCATCACAAACAAGGATGTGTTGGCCGTTTGAGTGAATTGTCACTGGAACGGGTGTGATCCTGCTGTCTTTTCTGTTTGAGACGGAAGAGGTGGTTTTTGGACCAGGTGACAGGGTGGGTCCCGCCGTGCGGGCCGTGCCCCAATTACCAACTTCAATCCTAACCTTCCACTATGATCCACATCTCATTCGCTCAAAAATTGCATCACCCTCGTCATCTGCCCCAACCAATTCTCAAAGTCATGCCCACCCTCCGTCTGGATCGTTTCCAATGTATAGCCCTTGCTGCGATAAAGTGCTTCTAACTCTCGAACATAGAGCTCCGCATCTTTGGTACCGGTAGATAAGAAAATCTTCAAATCCTGGTTGGTTGAGAATACCACTTTCTCCTTGAAGATCTTGCAGGGGTAGGTAACTGGCGAAAGCAGGACATATTTCTGGAAGCTTTCGTTGATCCCAGAAAAATAGGCGGCATTTAAACCTCCGAAGGACACACCAATCAAGGAACGTTGGGCTGGCAAAAATGATAGGCCCAAGTGCTGCTCTACCAATGGCAACACTTGTTCTTCGAAGAATTCGAGATAGACTGGATTACAGAAGAAATATTCATTGCGATGATCCAAGCCTGATACAGGGTCAATCGTACTCACAAAAACGTAGTATGCAGGGCTAGTCTCATGTTCGATCAAAGACTCTAGAATACCATTGTCCAACAGCTTATTTCCATCAGTGAAGTAGTGGATTCGTGTTTGCTCAAGCTCCTCCCTTGGTCGATAAATGTTTATTGTGATCGAAGGGCCACCTTCTTGGTAGTCTACTATCAAGGACTCTAATTGAGCTTTAGTGTCCAAAAAGGCGAGTAGGGAAAGGAATAGAAAAAACAGGTTCCTCATCTTGCAATAATTAGGACGCCCCTGCTGTGATAAGCAGAGGCGTATTCCAATAAATCGAGTTCAATGTCCACTCTTAATTATCTCCATGAAGGCGGTCTAAACCGGCCAGAATCGCATCGCCGGCAGAATGGATGAAGCCTAGAAATTGTTCCTCCGTCATCTGTGGGTTTTCGACAAAGGCTTCCATAGAGGAAGTCCAGACTACCATGCACTTTTGGTATCCAAGGTCCACAACCTTGAAAGAATTAACCATGCCTTTTGCAGGTACGCCATCAATGACAGCATACGTGTAGTAACGCTTCTCATCGTCATATTCGAGTACCTGTTCTGTGTAAGAAGCTTGTCCTTTCGGCGTGCCAGGCGCCGCACAGCTTCGTTTCGCTCCCACCCCTGGTTCGGCATTATTCACTAGCCAGGAGTCACCCAAAAAGTTGGGGATGATCTCTTCTAGACCATCTAGCTGGCGAAGACGCTCCCAAACCTCATCGGCTGAAGCTTCAATAATCTGAGATTTAGTGATATCAGCATTTGCTGATTGGGCAAAAACGGCAACTGTTGAGCATAGAAAAACAACAGCTAGCAATGATTTCAAGAATTGCATTATTTTTTTTGGTTTTGAGTTGTCCTGGATTAGGTCGGACATTGTGGATTAATAAAAGAATTGCTCTAGAACGATCTTGCCCTCTTGTACTTGGTAGAGGATAATCTCTTCCAAGTTGACTGCATTGCCATCTTTGAGGGTAAAACCCATCTTGTAAGGGATTGCGAAATGATCACCGGCTACGATCGCATCACCGACCTGCATGGCGCCGAATTCGGCAATGTTGGCGGCCATCTTTGCATCTTTCTCCTTGATTGCCGGAACACCGACCACCTTCGCAAAGTATTCGGATTGAGGTTCTATGTGCTGGACGCGCTCCGCATCGAAAAGCTCGTCGTACACTTGTTCAAATTTTCCTGCGCGCAATAGCTCGACCAGGCGAACTGCGACTGCATTCGTTGTCATTGATTGTCAGATTTAAGATTATGGAATGGTTACCTCTTGGTACTGAGGCGTCAGTAGGGTAATTTAGATAAGCGGTTACTTTCTAAGCAGCCTTCTTTTGGCTTTTTGCCATTTCTGCTAGTTTACGAGGACTCGGATTGCCAACTTCTATGTAGTATTTAAAGTCCGATAGTACATTGTCCAAGACCTTATTCATTTGCCACTTTAGCATTGGACTCATTACACTTCCAACAAAGCCCTTGGTGGTAATAACGAGATGAATATCCACTCGGGTAGAACCAGCTTCGGGAGTAAGTTTCCAGTTATTGACCCCAGTATCTACGAAGAACGGGAAGCCTTCCATCACTTCATAGCTCAAGACATAATTCTCCGCATCTAGGGTGCGAAGCTTTTCTCTGACCGTCCCAAAGTCGGTTTCGCAGACGCGCTGGTCGCAAGTGGCCCCCTGAAGTACTGGTGCTCCTTTTCCTTTCGAATGGTAGAGTCCACTGGCCCACCGATAGGCTTCTGCATATTGGTTGCCTAAGACCTCCCATACCTGGTCGATACTTTTGTCGACCACAATTGATTTTCTAAATTCCATTTTCCTGAGTTTTATTTCCTACCACAAGAGTTAACATCCGTTCCTGTGGTCCCTACTACTTGGATGCAAGGATTCTAGAGGTGTTACAAAACTCATTGAAAATATTTCAGATAATCACTCTCCTTCAGGATCGTATCAATTATCGTTTCCTTATCAAACTGCGTGCGTACCGGATGAGACTGGAAGAGATCTTGCATAGCAGTCTCATGCTTTTCGCAGGCTTCAGCAGAATGCGTCTCAGCGTACTGTGCAATCTGCTCCCGATAAGCTTTCGTAAATATCATTTTGTTTTCATCTAGCACGCCCATGCCTTTCAATGCCTTTGCTTTCTTGGAGCAACGGCATGGGTTTGCCTTATTGATCAAACCACACTTATTACTCATGTAGTTAAATAGCTCCTTACGGGCCCGATGCAATTTCACCCGATAGTTCTGAGGGGAGATGTCAAAGACTTCAGCCCCAAGTTTATGATCTATACCATAGGTATCTGCCAAGATGTAAATAAGGCGTTGCTCCCTATTCAGGCACATTAGCATACCCGACATACATCGCACCTTCATTTCCCGACTCAACTCTTCGTATAGCATTTCCTCCTCCCTCGTAAGATCAGGATTTGGAATGGCTTCTAGGCGTCGCCCCAATTCATCAAAAGAACTGATCTCCAATTCCATTTTCCGGCGCTTTCCTTGTAGAAATTCATTTACTACTATTCGATACAACCATGTCCGGAAAGAACTATTGAATTTAAATTGCGATAGCTTGGTAATGACCTTAATGAGTACTTCCTGCGTAAGGTCCATCGCATCATGTGGATCATGGACCATTTTCCAAGCGACATTATAAATGAAGGATTGGTGCAACTGGATTAAGCGCTCCAACGACTTCCTATCTCCCTCTAGCGAACGTTCTACCAGTTCGCGGTCAAGCGTTTCCGTGTATTCGAGCTTCAATGGATTTTGCATAATTTCTAATGCTTGCTTTATCGCTTAGATGCAGCGAAAATGAGGGTGTTACAAAAATGGGCTAATTTTCTTATCCTTGCATCAAAGCCAATACCATAAGACGATGAAATACGCACCCATCGGCCAATCGGGCCTCATCACTACTAACCTGACACTAGGTTCTATGCTATTTGGCGAGAATAGTGCTCGCACGACACCTGAAGCAGAAGCCAAACGCATCATGGATCGCTACTTTGATGCCGGTGGCAATCATATTGATGCTGCAAATGTATACGCCGAGGGCCGTTCGGAAGAGATCATTGGTCGGTATCTCGGTGGACGTCGCCAGCGTACGATTTTGGCTACCAAAGTTCGTTTCCCCATGGGCGACGACCCGAATCAGAGTGGGCTATCGCGTTTACACATCATTGAAAGTGTAGATGATTCTTTGCGTCGTCTCCAGACCGATTACATAGATTTACTTTATCTCCACTGCTGGGATCCAATCACTCCACTGGAAGAAACCTTGCGTGCTTTGGACGACCTCGTCACGAGTGGGAAGGTGCGTTATTTGGGTATCTCTAATTTCAAAGCCTGGCAGTTGATGAAGGCACAAATGATTGCTCGGCAAGCCGGCTATTCGCCATTTATCGCCGCTCAGTATCAATACAGTTTAGTTAAGCGAGATCTGGAATACGAATTCGCAGACCTATGTGCTAGTGAGGGCCTCGGGTTGCTACCTTGGGGCCCATTGGGTGGAGGCTTCCTTTCTGGAAAATACTCACCTGATCAGGCACCCACAGAAGGGCGTATCGCCACCACCGCCGACCATACTGAAGAGAGCTGGGAACGCCGCAACAATGATCAAAACTGGAAGGTTTTGGCAGTGGTTGATGAAATAGCGAAAGCTCACGACAGCTCGCATGTGGCCGTTGCACTAGCTTGGTTACTGGCCAAAGACATCGTTCCTTCCGTGATTATCGGTGCCCGTACCTTTACTCAACTAGAGCAAAACCTAGATGCTGCCGATTTACAACTGAGCGCCGATGAGATCACTCGACTTGACGAAATAAGTCAATTACCGGAGCTATATCCTTATCGTATGATTGAAGCCTATGGAGGGCGTTCATTATAAAGTTAATCGTCAATGAAATACTGGATCATTTGCGCTATACATGCTACCGGTCTTTTGCTGTTTCTAGGCGCGTGTACTCAGAATGAAGTGGAAGGCACGGTTGATCCAGTGCTTATTGAACCAGATACTTTTGCTTATCGGCAGTTGCTTCCTAAAGGAATTGATCTCAAGCTGCCAGATATTCCTATTGATTCCAGTTTAGAGTTAAGGCCAAAAGATCATCTCGAATTCGATTGTTTCCTAGGGTACAGTGATCAATCCGCTTCTTCGGTGGATCTTGCATTGGGTTTAAGTGGTTTAGGTAGTAGCGCATTTTCTCAAATAGAATCCTGGGCAGATACAATTAGGTTGACAGTTCCAGATAGTTTGCGGTATAACATATGGCTCAACCTCTGGATAGACGAAACTGCACCCTACTATGCCTTGCACTACTTGGAAGCCCATCTGCGCAAAGCGGGTTTTCTCAAGTTGTTTTATCGTGCTTCCGAAGGGAAGGCACTTCCTAATCGTCTGCCACCTTTCGTGGAAAACGAATGTAACTCCATGAGTAATCGACCATGTCTTCGCAAGCAGATCATCACGGAGGAGAAGCAGGAAGTATTGCAAGCAATGGGCCTCGATCCCAACTGGACACCGACAGTCCGCTACGAAGGCTTCGTACTTCGACCAGAAAACGTCTACGATTTAAGGGTAGAACCCAAGAATGAATTACTCTTGGGCCAACAACAACTTTCACCTGACTCACTTTACCAAAGCGCTTACAACTTTCTCACTGGACCTGGTGCTGCAACCAAGAAAATTTTCAAAGTGCGAGTGGCAGAAGAAGCTACCTTCAAACATTTTCTGCAAACACACAGCACGCTGAAACTCGTCTATCAAGACGTTTGGGAAGAGGTAGCCCAGTCTATGTTTAACAAATCTTACACTAGCTTGGAGCGCGGGGAAATGATACAAGTTCGTTCGAAGTGGCCGATCGTCATCTGGTTAGATAAGCAATTAAGTAGGATGAACTAGCTCAAGACTTCGGCTTCAGATAATCCTTGCTATCAAAGTCATTTTTTAACCAAGCCTCAAATTCGACAGGAGTGCTAATGGTAAACGACGGACGCTCTTCCTGGTCTAGATCACTGATGTGAAATGGGTAGCTATCTGGCGATAGCGATCGTGTATTTTCCACAATCCCGTTCCAGACACGATTCGTAAAGGATTTGTCACCACCAAAATCCCACTTGGGGAGCGTGATTATTTTTCCCGTAGTCGTTGTTATTCGGTAACCCTTCAGATACATGGAAATGCACTTTGATTAGTAGTACACAATTAGAAAAGCCTCGTCGGCACTCTAATAATCGAACGGTTCTTTGACTATAATTAGTTTACTAATTTGGCCGTCGCGATAGGATCAATCACTAAAATATTCTGAGTGCCCAATAAACCGACTCACCTCGTGGCCGGCGTCCTAACCGGAGCAGCCGTAGCCTATGCTCGACTATATTATCATGGACCAGAGGAAACTGAATCTCTGCTTTCTACCACCGAGCAAATATCTTACCTGGGTATTTTACTGATTAGTGCTGCCGTTGGAGGGCAATTTGGTCTCATGCCAGACATACTGGAGCCCGCCAAAAATGGAAACTGGAGGCATCGCAAGTTCTTTCACAGCTACACTTTGTTAGCTATGCTGGCCTGGTTTACCTATCAAACGGAAACCAACCCCGAATTGCATGATATGGTACAGCATTTCTTTACCGTAGCCGCAGCGGGATATCTCTCCCACCTTTTGCTGGATAGCAGAACGCCAGCAGGGTTACCTTGGATTTAAACAGCCTACTAAAAACAGAAATGTTCGAGCCCTACGTAATGGTAGAACCCGAACATCCCTTTTCGGTTTATGCGGTATTATAGCCTACTGGCGTGTAATCGAATAGGTCACTTGAACGTGCTGACCGCTTGAATCCGTCAATACGATCGAGTATTCCGCGGAAGTCGTGATATCGGCTAGCGAAGTCGTAATCTTATCGCTACCTAGATCTTCCGGTGCATTGGTACCGCTTGCACCATCTGACTCCATTAGATCAGCAGTTACTTCCAGCCTACTGGCTGCAATATTAGAGGTAGCTACGGTATAGCTCACTGATGCCATCACAGGCGTATCACTCCGTCCTACTGCTATAGCCTCTTCGATAGCAGCAGTCCATAGATCATTGGTTTCGGTGATATTATCACGGATAAGTTTTGTGGTAATATTTCCAAATACTTCCAGATTATCTCCCTCGGCTTCTTTGATTTCCAAGGCTGCCATCTTGATCAGATCAATCTGGAACACTACATCCTCATCTACTGGCGTCGGTGGATCTTCATCTTCGCTGCAGGATACAAGAAAAGTAAGGGGGAGCAATAATAGGAACGAACGCTTCAACAAGGTCAAGATTAAATTACTGTGTGTCATGTTTAAAATCTTTTGTGGTTTAAGGTTTTTGTGAAGCTTACTTCTAATCAGTCTGCAGCCCGACCAGAGTAAGCCACCACAAAATTTTTGTTGTCACTAGTTGACGGTTCAAATGTAGGGGCAGTACCTCCCGCAACGCCAATTTTGGCTATGGACAAAGCATGGACAGCACAAAAAAACATGCTATCCCTAGCATTCACAAAGCTTTCAAACAAACAATAAACAACTGATTTACAATATATTAAACCCACTTCTGATTTATACAAGTCGATTTATCCAAAATTCACCTCATAGACAGGATAAAAACGGAGAATCCGCTCAGCTGAAAGTCTTTTCTATCTTTGGCCCGCTAACACCTATGATTTATGAAGACTCAGAGTGCAATACTTTCAATACTTTTTTTCCTCCCTTTATTCACTTTCGCTCAGGACTCCAAGATGGACAGCCTGCAAGCAGCACTGGAAGCAGCTAGCAGTCAAGTCGAAGTCTTTGATATCTCAGAAAAGCTATGGGCGTCATCTATCAATGGCGACCCTAATGCTGCCATGGAACACGCACAGCGCATTATCGACATCGGTAATGAGTTGCAAGTGGATACTATCCTCAGTAACGGCTTGTACAAGAAGGGCGTTTGCCACGCGTACATGAACAACTTTGATAGTTCGGGTTACTACTTTCGTCGCGCCATGATTCTGTTTGAAGCGGCTAATAACTACGAAGCGATTGCTAGCGTACAACGCAACTTGGGGCAGGACCACAATATGGTTGGTGAGCTGGATAGTGCCTTGCACTACTATCAGCAATCTGGAGCCAACTTTGCGCGAATAGATGACTCTGTAGGCATTGCCGATATCCATAACTCGGTCGCCATCGTCTATCTGATGAAAGGCTACTACAACCTAGCATTTGATCAAGCAGTAGCTGGCGAACGCATTTTCGAGCAGCGCGAAGAACTCGCTATGGACTTGCAGCAAAACCGAATGGTCATTGCCGCTATCTATGGTGAAATGAAAGATACCGTCAATGCCATCCCCTACTTTCAAAAGACCATCGATTTTTTTGCTGCTAATGGTATGGACCGCCAAGTAGTGTCCAATTCTATCCTAATGGCAGATCTAATGATTCCCAACTATGAGCAGTACCCAACTTTGAGTTCGATCATTACTAACACGCAGGAGATCTGTAAAAAGCTGCAAGACCCCTCACTCACTAATGCCGCTTACTTAGCAGAATCTCGACTTGCTTATTATCAGGGTGATTATGATAAAGCGCAGCGCATTCAGACTGATTTGGTAGCTTCCAGTTCTGTGGAAGGTCAAGAGTTCATATACTTCGTCAACACCCTTTCACTTGGAACAACACTAGTAGCACAGGGTAATTATGCGGAGGCTATCCACTATCTGAAAGAGTCTGAAGAAAATGCCAGTGCCTATGGTACAGATAATGTGGTTCGCGATGCTCGAAAACTTCTGGCCCAAGCCTACGAGAAAATAGGTAATCATCGAGAGAGCCTTGCTTACTACAAAAGTTATAAGGCGGTAGCAGAACGTCTCTTCAACCAAGAGCGTACCAACCGCTTCGATGAATTGCAAACCATCTACGAAACCGAAAAGAAAGAAAACGAACTGGCGCTACAGGCAGAGGAGATCAAGACATTGGATGCCGAAGCTAAAGCTAGTCGCCTTTCCGCTACTTTGTATGGCACAGGGATGGTATCCTTTATTCTGATATCGGGTCTACTGTATTTTGTCTTCCGCCAACGTATGAAGAGGAACCAGCTTGAACGGGAGCAGCAAGAAGCCATGCTGAAAACGGAACTGGCCTTTAAGAAAAAAGAACTGACCTCACAGACGCTCCACCTCGTTCAAAAAAGTACCTACTTGCAGGAAGTTCAGGAAAACCTTGAGCAGATAAAACAGTCAACCGAACCCTCTAAACTTGAACTCAACAAGGTCATCAATAGCTTGCGCCGGCAATCCGGAGAAGACGAAACCTGGGAGGTATTTAAATCCTACTTTACCCAGGTCCATAACGACTTTGACCAAAACCTCCGACAAGTGGCGGGGGAGGGCACTGAAAATGATGTACGCCTGGCATCCTTTCTCCGCATGAACCTAACGACTAAGGAGATCGCTTCTCTTTTAAACGTTTTGCCGGAAAGTGTACTCAAATCAAAGTACCGTCTGAAGAAAAAGCTACGGCTCGAAAAAGAACAGGATCTAGGGATATACCTAACGAGCTTGTAATGGGAGATTAGTACTACGCTTCAGCCGTAGGAACAAGGCCGAATTCCCTTTTCAATAGCCCAAACTTGAGAAGATCATGATAAGCGTTACCGGCGTAGATCATTTCTCTTAATCGTCCCTCCTGTTGAAAGCCTAGCGTTTGATGGAGGCCAATGGATTGCTTATTGAAAGCGTAAATCCCTACCAGTGCTTTGTGGTAGCGGAGTTCGTTGAAGTAGTAAGCTAGTACCATCTGAATCGCAGCCTTAGCATAGCCTTTATTTCGGTGAGCTTCTAGAATGGCCACCGCATAGCTAAAATGACCATTCTTTTTATCGCAGTCATTGGTATGTACCATGCCTACCCTATCGCCATTTTTATTCAGGATCACAAAGAAGTAGCTATCGTCCTCCACTGAAGCAGTGGTCTGCTTCGCTACCCACTCCTCCTGCCGGCGCAGGGAGGAAGGAAACCAGATTTGATCTAGATGCTGCTGGGTTTGCGTTTCCTTATTCCAATTGTAAAAGAATGGTGCATCACCAATCTCGATACCTCTGAGGCTGACCAGGTCACCTTCCCAATAGTTCATACTTGTGGATTTAGTGTTATCGTTTGCCAGGCAAATAGCCCTCCTTCCGCAGTTCTTCCTCTCCTTGAACTTCCCGGATTGCACCTTCGTGCAACAAATAGCTTCGATCAGCGATCTGCAGTACATCATCGTAGTAGTGATCCGTCAGAAGTATACCTTTAGTAGTCTTAAGGCCAGTAATTAGTTCCTTGATGAGATCTTTATAGAGCGGGTCAATCATGGAGAAAGGCTCATCTAACATCAAAAAGGGATGATCGAGATAGGCAATCAGCAGAATTTCCAGGTACTTCAGCTGCCCTTCGGATAGTTGGCCACAGCGTTGCGTTTCCATTTTAGTGATACCTGGTGAGTAGAAGATCTTATCCAAAGTGGCTTCATCTTGATGGCACATAGCTATCATATCCCTCACCAGCATGCGCTTGGGTACGAATCGCTCTTGCGGCAAGTAGGCAATCAAGCGTTTAGGAATGATATCCTTAGGTGCCACCGTTTGTTCGCCAACTTCGAGTCGAATAGCGTCTGCTTTCGTCACTCCAAAGATCATCTTCAGTAGTGTGGATTTTCCGCTACCATTTCGGCCAAATAAGCCAAGCACCTCCCCCTGCTTCAATGTAAAATTGAGACCTTGAAAAAGTGCCTTCTTCCCAAAGGACTTCGCCGCATTTGAAACCTTCAACTCCATCTACACCAGATTAACGATAGCTCCGTAAACGCCTAACCCTAGAAGTACTAAGATCAGATTCACACCCCATACCCGTTTCATCAGCATAACTTTGGTGTAGCCAAAATTGTGATAGAGATAATACTCATTGCGCTTGAAGTATTCGAACACCATAAACCCGATCAGCGTCCCCATCGAAGCAAAGATCAACAACGACCAGATCACACCAGCGTACAAGCCTACTAGTATCGAGAGGAGTAGGTTGAAGAAAGTGGTATCAGTGTAGTATTTGAGGAGCAGCAAGAGGCGAGGAAATTGATTAGGACTCTAAATGTAACCGCAAATCATCGTATATCGCATATTATACAGCCTAAAACCAAGTCCTATTATTTCAAATCCGTAGCACCATTTAACCTAATTAGACCGATAGTCAGTTTTCCAGGATCTATCAATCAGGATAAAAGAATAAAAGAGCACATTTTACTATCGCTATCCTTCACCCCAAATCCCCTATCTTACATCCCTCCCCCAAGACACCATTTCGCCAAATCAAGACCTATTACTATGTTCATAAAGAAGATCTATCTCCTTTCCTTTTTGCTATTCCTTTTTGCGGGTATCCCAGATACTGTACAAGCACAATCCGAAACCAATACCGCTATTGCCAAAGCAGCTAACGGACTTTCCCTACGCAGCATCGGCCCGGCCTTTATGGGAGGGCGTATTGCAGATATTGCAGTAAGCCCACATGATGGTAGCACCTGGTATGTGGCGGCTGGGTCGGGTAACCTTTGGAAAACCAGCAACCGCGGTATCACCTGGACACCGGTATTCGAAAAGCAAGCCTCCTACTCTATCGGCTGCGTAACGGTTGACCCTAATCACCCGGAGGTGGTTTGGGTAGGCACCGGTGAAAATGTGAGTGGCCGACACGTCGGTTGGGGCGACGGAGTGTACAAGAGTACCAACGGCGGCAAAAGCTGGAAGCAGATGGGCCTCGATCGTTCCAAACATATCGGCAAAATCCTGATTGATCCACGCAATAGTGATGTCGTATTTGTAGCCGCTGAAGGACCACTTTGGGCATCAGGTGGCGACCGTGGAGTCTACAAAACACAAGACGGTGGTGAGAACTGGGAGCTCGTCCTGGAAATTGATGAGAATACCGGCGTAACTGACCTTGAGTTTGCACCCGGCAACCCAGATGTGGTCTACGCTGCGGCCTACCAACGCCGTCGTCATACCTGGGCGCTACTAGCTGGCGGCCCCAATTCAGGAATCTATAAATCTACGGACAATGGTACTTCCTGGCGACAAGTAAAAACCGGGCTACCAGGAGGAGATATGGGTAAAATTGGGCTAGGCGTCACGCCTGCTGATCCAGACTTGGTGTACGCAACCATTGAAGCTAGTGGTGCGGAGAAAGGATTCTACCGTTCTACTGACCAAGGGGAAAGCTGGCAAAAACGAAATAGCTATACTTCTGGTGGCACTGGTCCACATTACTACCAAGAAATCGAAATCTCGCCGGATAATCCCGAGCTGATTTACCAGATGGATGTGTTCATTCACGTTTCGCGCGATGGCGGTAAGACCTTCGACTACCTCGGAACGGGACGCGAAAAACACAGTGACAACCATGCCTTTTGGATTGACCCTGCTGATGGTCGGCATTTGATAGCCGGTACGGATGCAGGACTCTATGAAAGCTTTGATGAGGGTAGTACCTGGCGGCATTTCCCTAACCTACCTATCTCACAGTTCTATAAACTCGGCCTGGATAATTCCGAGCCCTTCTACAACATCATTGGTGGCGCGCAAGACTTGGGCACCTTGATTGGCCCTTCCCGTACTATGAATGTGGAGGGGGTACGCAACCAAGATTGGTACGTACCATTGGGTGCCGATGGTTACGATTCTAACTTTGACCCTAAGGATCCGAATATCGCCTATATGGAAATTCAACAGGGGCTACTCCATCGTTATGATCGTCGGAGCGAAGAAGTAATCAACATTCAGCCACAAGCCGCCCCAGGAGATGAACCGGAAAGATGGAATTGGGACAGCCCGATGCTCATCAGCCCACATGATAATCATCGCCTGTACTTCGGTTCACAACGTCTTTGGCGCAGTGAAGATCAAGGGAACTCCTGGACAGCGGTAAGTCCTGACCTGACGACCAACACCAATCGCTACACCTTGGAAATGATAGGCCGGGTATGGAGTGTAAACTCCTTGTACGATAATGGTGCCATGTCGAAATACGCTACCCTAACAGGCATCTCTGAATCGCCCTTGGCGGAAGGCGTCATCTACACGGGCTCTGATGATGGCCTGATTCAAATTACTGAAGATGGTGGCGAAAATTGGCGAAAGAGCGCAGCTTTGCCTGGCGTACCAGAACGTTCCTTCATCAATGATGTGGAAGCCTCTAGGCACAATGCAAATACGGTCTTTGCCGTAGCGGATGCTCATAAGTTTGGCGACTACAGCCCGTATCTATTTATGAGTACAGACCGGGGGCGATCCTGGCAGTCCATTGCTGGCGACCTCCCAGAAGGCACAATCGTTTGGGCCATCAAGCAAGATCAAAAGCAAGCAAACCTCCTATTCATCGGTACAGAGTACGGCCTTTATTTCTCTTATAACAAAGGCACCAATTGGGTTAAACTCAAGTCGGGTGTACCCACCATTGCTTTTCGAGATATTGAACTGCACGATCGTGATGATGATATCGTCGGAGCTACTTTTGGGCGCGGCTTCTACGTGCTAGATGATTACTCTTCCCTACGTGATATCAGCAATGCGGTAGCGTCTGACAACAACACGCTATTCTCCGTTCGTGATGCCTGGTGGTATATCCCTTCTGCACCAATGCAAGCGAAGGGCATGCCTACGCTGGGCTCTACCAGTTTTGTAGCAGACAATCCACCTTTCGGAGCAGTCTTCACCTACTATCTTCAAGATTGGCCGGAAACGCAAAAGGCGCAACGACAGGCTACCGAAAAAGAACTGAATACCCGAAATGAAAGTGCAGCCTTCCCCGGTTGGGAAACACTGCGGGAAGAAAACAAAGAAGGTACACCGCAAGTACTGCTGCTTGTGCGAGATCAGAACGGAGCCGCCGTTCGTTGGATCAGTGGCAAAGGTGGAGAGGGCCTCCATCGTACCAGTTGGGACCTCAGATATCCTGCACCCAATCCCATTCGTTTGAGCAAGCCAGCCTTCCAACCGCCTTGGGCAGGGGACCCAGTTGGACCTCTAGCCGCGCCTGGGCAGTATACCGTTGAGCTCTACATTGAGCATGATGGAGAGCTTCAGTCTCAAGGAGCGCCACAATCCTTCACCGTAAAGCCTGTACCTACTGCACCGGATGGTACCTCCTTTACTGGCGTATCTCTCTTCCAGCAACAAACTGCTGATGTACTCCGCCAAATCTCGAGTGCGAGTCAAGAGATGTCGGAGGCCGGCGAACGACTTCGGTTCTTGAGCGCAGCAATAAAGCAAACGCCCAATGCCAATGCCAAGCACTTCGCTCGCCTAGCCGAATTAAAGGATCAGTTGGCGGATCTACGCATGCAGCTATCTGGCGATCCGGCTCGCCAGCGATTAGACGAATCTACCGCACCTTCGATCTACGGACGAGTGGGAGGTGTTGTCTGGGGGCATTGGGAAACACGCCAAACTCCTACGCAGACGCAGCGTGATGATCTAGAGATAGCATCAAGTGAGTTCGTTCAGTTCCGGTCTGAGCTTGATCAATATTTAGATGGGCTCTCGCAATTCGAAGAAACAATGGAGGCGGCTGGAGCGCCGTATACTAGAGGAAGAAGGAATTAAAAAAGAAAACATGAGTCATCCCGAACTTTGAGCCCACA
>CAJXOS010000124.1 GCA_913057725.1 uncultured Lewinella sp. | reverse complement strand
CATACGTTTATTTTCCTGTTTTATTATGTTGGCAAAGCGTAGAACTTTGGATATGTCTCCCGAAATTTTAGGATTACCAATGCTATCGGCTGCTAATGAGATGGTTGCAATTGGTGTCTTAAATTCGTGGGTCATATTGTTGATGAAGTCCGTTTTCATCTCCGACAGACGCTTTTGCAGGAATATTACCCAGATGGTATATCCAAAACAAGCAAGAATCAAGGCCGCAAACAAGAAAGTACCGATGAAGCTGGGCAAAAGTGCACTCCACAGAACAGTCGATTTTTCTGGGAAGAAGATCTTTAGTTTACCAGCTGCATTCCCGTCCTCATCTTCGAATAGCGTCACACCGTAAGGCGTCCGTTGCAAATCTGGATAACCAGCTAAAACTTGTTCACCAGGAAGCAAGTCATCTGCTACATAATAGCCATCGTGAATGACAAAGGCTCCGCGCTCCTCAGAGAAGACACCGAACTCGTAAGAAGTTTTGATTGCGTGATTTTCCATCTCTTGCTCCAGCACCTGAGCCAGGCGTTGCGCATCAATGCGTTCTTCTACCGGACTATGGACATTCACAAAATCGTAAGTAATATTCTGAACATCCGTTTGCTGAAAGCCTAAGCCCAAACGATGGCGCCGACGGCAGTCGTCGCACAGGCCTTCGCCCGTATTAGCGATAAGCTGCGCTAAGAGTTGATCATTGAAAAGATCGCGAGACGAAAGGTTAGTTGGTATGGACATACCACCATTCTCGGCCTTACTATTGCTCCCCGTCTCCCGGATACCTTCCAACTGAAGATATTCTGCAGAATACCCATTGGCCACTACCAATAGGTCATCTGTCAACGATGCCGTCTCTATACGGCTCGCAACTACGCTCAGTACATTCTGTACATTCTTGTCGAAGGCATCTTCATTTGCCCGAATCGACTTCATGGTGAGGTTGGTCTGTAAGGCTACTACGCCGATTACAGCCACACTCATCACACCAATAATTAGCCAAATAATTTGCTTGTTCATACCAGGTCTATAACGCTGACAATACTAACAAAGTTAAGGCAAAGGCCTTAGCTCAGGGTGACTTTAACGGATATTTAATACCTCATGCAAGGAAGCTTGCTTTAGCGGGAATCTTCCGCCCATGACCACAACATTTTCTTCTAGGTTGTTAATGTTATGCTCAATATGCTTAACACTCTACAGTTAAATTGACCTCCGGCCTCTTTACAAGTCAATAAAAACTAAACAGCCAAGACAGGAATAACCCCCATCTTGGCCGTTTGGTTTATAGCAGACTAACAGTGCTTTTACTCCACTTAATTCAGCTGGAATCGCACTACTACCCCACCCGAAGCATCTGTCCGAGGGAAACCTGCGGAAGTTTTCGGGATGGTTCTCCGATAGTCTACAAAAAGACGCAAGGATAAATTCTTGTTGAGCTGATATTCCGCCGAAGGCGACAAGCTAACCGTCAAAGATCCTCGTGTTGGTTCAAATACGTTTTGATCCAGCTTCTGGGCTACCGTAATATCATCTCGATAACTGAAGTTAAACTGTATATCCAGATCATTGGTATTCAATCGGCCTCCACTTCGGTTCTGGCCGCGTCGGTTGCCCTGCTGTGCATTCTGATCCGGTTCTTCTTCCTCATCTCGTCCGCGTCGGTTTCGTTTGGTCTTATTGCCCGTTAAAAAACCAATATTCACACCAGACATGACGTAACCAAATCCAGTAGTAATCTCCGAAGATCGGGTCTCACTCAATAGTTTACTGGTCACACTCAAGGCCAGGCCACGAGATTGCTTATAATCGAAGTTAAAGGACATCCCGTTCTGCATTTGCATATCTACTGCAAATAGCGGCGCAAAGTTCTCCTGAATCACTACATCCGGAATCTCAATCCGAGGGAAGAAGTTGAAGAATACGGTATCTCTACCATTAATAACAGGATCATCACGAGTAGCCAAGTAGTCAAGACTTGTACGATAATTACTAATCGTGAAGGTCGACCGGTAACCGTGAGAGATATTGAAACTCTGGAAGATATCCCGGAATCCTTTCAGTTTCGACAGACCGTTATACGTCAGTCGCCAGTTCGGCTTCCAGTTGGTATTAAACGGATCGAGGTCAACTGTATTCGGATCTTCACCAGAATAGGCGGCGATGAAGGCCGGAATCAATACTTCCTGTTGGTTACGACCGAATCCATCCGCATAACCTTCAGCTGCTTGTTCTGGATCTTCGTGCAAGCCACTTCCCAATCGACGTGAGATGATTGGGCGGTAATCCTGGAAGGTTTGGAACAGGCTCTGAATCTCTTCCGTACTACTTTGGAAGAGCGTAGACAGTGCATTATAAGATACCGTCATCCGACCACCATAGGTTGGCACTCGGTGCTCAAAACCGCCATTATTTTCCTTGTCGAAGATTTTGAAACTCTCCGTATAGTTCTCTACGAAATTACGGCTACCCTCAATTTCCACACGGAAGTCTTGGAATGGTTCCAAGGTCAATCGCCCTTCATAGTTCTGGCTGTACTCCTGAACTACGTCTTGGTTCATGAATACATTCTCAGTAATCCACTCCCGGTTATTATACAGCCAGTCATCAGCGACCGGGTTTCCTGCATTCGCCGATGCTCTTTCCGCATCAGTCAGGTCTCTAATTTTCGGCTGCAGACCAGCCACAAAGCCCCATCCAGGTGCATCAAAGCCCGAGGAGAGCCCCAGTAACTCTGTTTGAGGGGTGAAGCCAGGAACAACCGTTCTCATGTTTTCCGAATAGGTAAATCGACCTTTTCGGATCAATAAGAGCGGACGAACGATAGCCCGTAAAGCAGGACTTACTTCATTCTCTCGGCTCCGGCTGTTGCGCGGATTCGCTTCCTCATCTTCTTTACCACGCCCACGGTTAGTATTAGAACGACTACTTCCTCTAGAGCGGCGTGCTGGCCGGTTTATCTTCTTTAAGAAAGGAATCTGATCATAGAGCTTATCAAAGTTCAGATCGGCGTTCACCTGTCGGTTCTGCGTATTCTGAATCACATTACCTAAGCTATCTACGTTAAGCGCTGCTGCGTTCCAGGAGTAGCCCCCCTGATACTGTGCCCGCACCTGCACCCAATCCATATATGGTAGGTATCGAATCGGTAAAGTGTAGGATAAGCTCACATTATGTTCATATAGCTTTGGACGCCCCAGATCACGAATATTATTCCAGATACTATCGCGACGGAACTGCTGACGTTGCTCCCCAGTCTGGAAGCGATCCAACAGGTCAATTTCATCCGGTTCGTCAATAGCAGCATTGGTATTCGCATTGAAATTGAACTTCAACGAACGCGTAATATCCCAGTTCAAATCGTAATTCCGGTTCCACATGAACCGCTTATTGAAGAAGGTATTAAAGCGCTCATCCACCCCTGCGAAACGGTATTGAGTAGTCGCAAATTGACGATCCAAAACCGTACTAAAGCCAAATGAATTCGGCAGTGGATTAAAGTTAAACTCCTTCAGTAAACGAAGGGGCTTACTCTTGATACCCTTAAACGGTTGGATGTAATTCGTAGGTCTGCTATAGCTATAGTCAATACCACCAGTATACTCCTCTCGCGTGTCATTCTGGATCAGGGGATCACTTCGCTCCGTTCGAGTGTAACCATAACTGGCACTGAAGTTTTCAATATCCCAAGGCTTCGGTGCACCACTACTTCCCCCCCCGCTCGTTCGCTCTTTGCGCACATTCGTGAAGTTGTACGTAGTAATATTAGTGACATCCTGAGCTTGCTCTCGCAGTGAATCTCGTTCTGTTGAGGACTCCGCAGCATTCAACTTATCCTTCAAGCGGATATCCAAATCATACGGATCGAATTCAGGTGTGCTGGTTGTGTTAGATCGCTGTACATAGAATGGTAAGCGAACTCCCCAGTTTTCTGGTAAGAACTTACCAAGCTCCACATTTGCAGCCAGGTCATAACCCGTAATCTGCTCCCGGCTACGTTCCATTACCCCATTGTCTAGGGCACCAAATCCAATACTGCTATAGTTACCGGCAACGGTTACTGAGCCCAAATCGGCCAATTGCATATCAACACGCGCAATAGCAGCCAAGCCACCTTTCTCGTTTAAGCCTGTTAAGCGGAGCTCATTCGCCCAAACCTCAACATCTGCAGATGGAAGGCGATCCACAAAGAGATTCTCTTTGAGCGGGTTACGGACACCGATCATCATCACCTTTACAAAACCAAGGTTAGGATTACCCTTTACTTTGATTCGGTGAATAGCACCGGCAGCTTGTTCCGTATCCGGTTCATAGTCTTGCTCGAATACCGCTGTAGCGTCAAAGTTAATCTCGTTACGTTCTACCTTTAGGTTCTTCAGGACATCTAGTGGGAAGTCTAGCTGGTTTTCACCACGCCAAACCTCATCCTTATAAGCGTCTAGGTTAGGGTTTTCAACCCCTTCCACTACTTCTGGCCTGGAGACTTTCAGCGGTATCTCGTATTCATAGTAGTTTTCAGTGAAGTCACTACCCAAGCGAATAAAGAGATTCAGTTCATCATCCGGAATATCAAACTCAGGACCGTCGCCGCGTTCCTCTGCGTGCACAAACATCTGTAGACGTTCGTACAGACGCATATCAGTCTCGGTATATTTGAACACCGCCTGGCTCTCTTGGTTATCCAAGCCGTTGATACGCATTACCAGCGACTGCTCATTCTGAAGGGCGTTAAATACCCCCAAAGACTGCTCCCGCTGAATACCACGTGGTAGCGTGTAGTTAAACGGATCCTTACTACTGTTCTCTTCAATATTTACCGCATCAACCTGGAAGGTTGTAGTTTGGTCATCCACCTCACCAGTAACATCATCTAAAGGCACTCGGCCCAGGTAGCGACGCCATTGGTTACGCACCAGCTCAAGGCTAGCGAAACGTAGTACAGTCGGCTCCTGGAAGTCCTTCATATACATCCGCATAAAGCGAATGGAACGGAAGTTGGAGATACCATTAATCTTTTCGAAGCCGTTGCCGTCAGGAATACCGTCGGCATCGATTGCATCATTTCCTTGATTCAATGGTACCCGGAAACGATACCAGATACGTCCGTTGGAAGCCTCGCGGCGGTCGGTAATATATCGTGCCCGCTCGCGATCAATCTCCCGTGGGTTAGATGGATCCGCAAAAATTGGGATAGTATACTCGAAGTAAGATTCTGTTTCGTTCAAGGTGTTATCTCGGTCCAAATCTTCCGCATCTGGAATGTTGGTACCCGACTGACGAAGCTGCGTTCCTTGATTGGCTCCAGAGTTACCTTGCGGGTTGTTAAACTGACGATATCTTACATTCAGTGGATCAGAATCCGCAAAGTTATCCGCATAAAAACGGAAGTTATCATTCGATACATCTTCCTCTAGCAATGTTGCCGCCTGTGGATTGTTAGCCCGAATCGCTTCAACATAGTCGGAGTAAAACGCTGCTTCTTCCACATCCGAAAGTCCATCTAAACCAACATCTTGAAGTGTACGAGTCTCCGGATCGTTATCGAATGCTCGGGTAATCTGTTGGCCCACTGGTACTTTACCCCACTGCGTATTATCCGTAGGACGGTTTTGGTTAGCAGGTCCAGGCAAACCATTTTCGAAGAAACGTCGAGAATCTTTTAGGATATCTTCAGAGACGTTACCCAGGTTGAGGTAAAGATTCCCCTCTTTGCGCTCAAAATCGGGGTATGCTTGCTGCGGATTGTCAGGATCTAGAAACGGCGATAACATCCAGAATTCAACAAACTCAATGTTAGCGGTCTGGAAGTCATTGGTTGTAATGGCACGCATGACTCCACCCCAACGGGTTTCTGGATCATTCAACAATACAGGCGTTCCTTCAACATTGGATTCTCCTCGTGATCCAGACGTTAACCCAGCAATACCGCCAGGAACATCGAAGTTATAGGGGCCACGTTCGCCAGGGAAGTAGGACATATCAAACACCTGAATATCTGCACGCTGGTTTGGCTGGATATTCCGGTTGGGGAATACTTCAGTTTGTGGTACTAAACTGAAGTATGGATTGTTATCGTCAGCACCACTACGAGCGAGTGGGTCAATACGGTACCAATTCAAACGAGCTCGGTTAGCACCTGTTACCAGTCCATCCCGGCTAGCTTCTGGGAACTTCGTAGGTTGTCCCTGCGGAACACTCGCCAAGAACCACTGGTTGGTAGGCTGGCGCAAATCAATAGTGCTCGCAGAACCCTCAAAGTCATCAACATAAACGATACCCGACTTATCTCGGCGGTCCTGATTAATAGCACGAGCGTGCCCAGGATCAAGAGCGGCAGCTTCGGCCATCACGGCAATCGAAGATGGTGCTGTTGTGCTGTAGAACGGAAGTTTATCGACCAATTTCGTCAGCACTGGCGCTTCCTTACTCAAGTTGAAATCCAGGCCATAGATTCGGTTATTGATCGGGTCATCACCGATATTCACCTTCGGTGTAAACGGACGTTCAAATAGGTTGAGGAAAGTCGCACCAATATTGATATCATCACTCACTTCATAATCAGCCCGCAGACCAAGCATGGTCTTATTCTGAAGGCCAAATACCGTATTATCCTCGAAAGAAACATTGATTGGCACCCCTGAACTTAGGATGGCATCGTTCAGAATTCGAATCCGCCCTGTGGAGTAATCAATATCGTAGTCTACTCCAGCTTCAAGTAATTGTCCACCAGCAGTCACACGCTCCGACCCAGGAGGAATATTAAAGGCTCCAAGAGAGAGCTCCGATGCAACGGAAGATTTATAACTACCCTTAATGACGTATCGGTTCTTCTCTGGCGACTGCTGGGCATCAAAGATGATCTCATCATAGAGTTCCTGATAAATAAACTCTTCGCCCGCACCTCGTTCTTCCAAATAGGAACCAAAAGGCTCTAAGACTGGGAAGTAAATCCGTCCATTGGATGGGTTAATCGTCACCCCTGGCACAAAGTCAAAGATACCATCAGGTTGAGGGTCACCCTGTACATTTAGTCGGTCCAGGTTGAAAACACGTACTAGTGGTTCACCTTCTAGTGGGCCACTTGGCAAGAAACGCTTAACTCCCTTACCCGGGTCTTCGTAGAAGATGTCTAACCGGAAGTCTTCGTTATTAACCTGATACGCACCAATAGAGTAAACGTTTTTCATCATCAGGTCCCAAGATGGCACGTTCACCTGCTGGGTCGTACTCTTCAACATCTTGGTATATAGTACCTGAGAAGTTTGTGTCGTATCCGTGGCTACATCATCAGTATTCACCGACATTTCACCTACCCGGAATACTTCACCGTTGTACTTATAGCGATAAGAGACGGCTAGTACCTGGTCCGCCTGTAGCGGAATGTTTAAAGAGATGAAACCCAGCTCAGGGTGTACGGTATATTCTCGAGTATTTAGTTTACGTGCCCGCACCTTTTCGAAATCAATCGATTGGCGTAGACCAAATTGACTCGATTGTAGAATGGCTACGGAACGATCAATATCACGAAGCTCTTCATTCGCTACCAAACGCTGGTAGAGATTATTGGCACCGTTCTCCGGAAGCGGACGTCCATCACAAATTTCGCGGTAGCGCGGGTTAGCGATAGGTTGTACAGCGCTAGGAGTTGTGAATCGTTCTGGCTCGGCCAAGTCGGCGAAAGCCACGATATCACGAGTATCCTCTACCTCATTTCGATCGTTGGTTACCCAAACTTCCAGGTTCTCCAGGTGAAAGAGGGTATTGATCTGAGGGAGGTTTTGCAGACCTGGTTCGTAGGCTGCCCGGTTATAGTGGGAAAGGAAGAAGTGACGGTTTTCATCGTAAGAATCAGACTTCACTTCAAACTCGGTTACCTGACTACCACCTTGAATGGTGATATTTTCGTTCTCAGACTGCTGCTGCGAAGCAATAGCTGTCAGTCGCAAGTGTCCGAACTGTAATTCGGTTTTTAAACCAAAAAGGCTTTGCGCACCCTGAATCAGCTGTCCACGAAGTGGTAGGCTTACATTACCCGCTTCAATCTTTTTTAGGATATCATCCTCACCAAAAGCATCACTGTTATAGTCTAGCTTAATCTGGTTGTCAAAGTTGAAAGTTGCCTGGGTATTGTAGTTGGTAGAGAGTTTCAGTTTTTCTCCAATCTGCCCGGTCACGTTCATCTGGATAGCCATGTCGAAATCGAAGCCACCATTACGACGCTGCCGGAGGGTCAGTACTGGGTTCTCTACATATTGATAATCGAATCCAAAAGTAAGGTCAATGCTACCTTGAGGTTGGATGTTGATTTCGTTACCTCCAAAAAGACGATCAATCAAGCTTGATTGTACATCGACACCAGCTAATGGATCATCCAAGGCTAAGCTATTGCCTCGTTCAAAACCAGCTAACTGATCGAAATAACGCTTCTGATCGCGCTGACGCGTAATCTCCATGTACTCCTCAAAAGACACATAGGTTGGCGGACGGAAAAGCGTTTCGCCAATACGTTCAGATACGATATACTGCCCGGTAGCAGGATCATACTCGATCGTCTGCTCAACAGCCGCTGGGTCATTGAGGTCGAACGGATTTGTAGATGGGTTAGTGATATAGTCCCCGTAGCGGTCCTGGATAGGTGGCAGGGTATCCTGCGGGCTAGCCATTACGTAATCGCGCTGATAGGGGTCGTCTAATCCATGGGTTCCGCCCCAAGCACGAATGCTTCCAGCGATCACAAGGGCTAGGAAAATGCTTGAGAGTAGAAGTTGTTTAATCATGTTTCTCACAAATTCGGTTCCAGTGCAGTCGGACGGTTGCGGATGTTCAACCTCCTCACCGATTATTCATTCCTTAAACGAGCAGCGCTGTATCATGGGATAAACTGCTCAAAATTTAACACAGCAAAATAGGATTAAGGGGAAAGTGTAATTCTCATTTATGAAGACAAATCCCGCAGAGCCAGCTTAATAAGTTGCTCTGCGCTGTCCACCTGAGTTTGCTCCCGCAGTATGCGATTTAAACTCCGCTGCACCTGCGATCTAGCAAAACCTAGGGCTAACAATGCAGATAACGCCTCTGCGCGTAGCGTATTGTCCTTAGGGGCACTAAGAATTGGAGTTTCTCCGCTATCTTTCAAAACTTTATCTTTCAGATCCAAAATGATGCGTTTTGCCGTCTTTGGACCAATGCCTTTTACACGCTTAAAAGTGCTCACGTCTTCACCAATAATTGCGGCTCGAAGTTCATCTGGTGTCAGGCTTGACAAGGCAATTTGTGCGGTCGCTGGCCCTACTCCACTCACGGAAATAAGCAAGCGAAAAAAGTTGCGCTCCGACTCCTCGGCAAAGCCGTAAAGCGTATGAGCGTCTTCCTTGATGTGCACATGCGTCAGAATGCGAACCTGCTCTGCTTTCTCAATCTGAGCATAAGTATGGAGGCTGATATTGACATGATAGCCGATACCTCCAGCTTCCACGACAATAAAAGTTGGGTTCTTGAAGGTAATTGCCCCCTTGATGTATGTAATCATGATCTTGGACTTAGATCCCGGAAGTAGTTTCTCCTAATTATTACGAGGCGCGCAAAATGTATACCAATTTGCTTTTCAACAGTCTGAAAAACAGGCGGACAAAGGTAAAAAGAATCACAGGTAATCACTTACTTTGCCCGTAAAATCGCTGTTATGTTCCCAAAGAAGTTCACCGTTCTGTTCAGTCTATTGCTTATTTCTGGCTTCCTGCTACAATGTACCGACACTGTAGAGGATACTACTAGTGAGGAAACGGCCCATGCTAATTTCTATGTACGCTATTTGGCGGACGCCTTGCAGCTAAAAGGGCAAGCTTCTTTTTTGACTACAGATAGTACCAGCTTAAAGATTCCTGCTGGAGTAGCTTTTATGGGAAGTGGCACCCGAGAAAGAGAATTACCAGGCCAAGTAACACGATATGAATCAACAATGGAAGCTACCTACCCACCAGACCTGCGATTCACCTTTCGTCTACCTGACAATGACAAGCAAACAAGCATAAATTTGCCGATGCAAGGCATCCAAGGGTTTGAGGTAGTTGAAGCTTCAAAATCGGAGGGACTAACCTTATCATTGAATGGCGAGCTAGCAGATGGAGAAAATTTGCTATTGCTATTCACTGATTCCAACCAAGAAGCAAGGACTATTCTCCGTCCTGGACCGCTCACCACAGAGCAATTACTTATTCCTTCTGATGCGCTACTCCACTTTGCTCCTGGAGAGTACCGCCTATACCTCGTAAAGCAGGCCGAAAAAGAAGATCAAGAACAAGGTTTGACCTACACTTTTTCCGCTGAGTATTACACAACAGAGAAGACATTTATACTGAATGAGTAGCTAAAACTTTAACACTTAATACATTTCTTCACAGTAGATAAGCCTGAAAAAGCCAAGACTTATTATCTTCCGTTAATCTTTTCTATACGCGAATCTTAGAGTGTATTTCGTGCCTACTAGGATTTGTGCTCTCCTGCAATAATTATACCCCTGCCCGGCCACCACAGCTGACTCCGTAGTGAGTCAGGCAATACTTTATTGTAACTCCAAAGTCGACCAACAAATCATTGTACATCATGAATAGGCTGGCAGCAGTACTAGTATGTCTTTTTTGGAGCGCCGCATATCTAAACTTGAACGCTCAGACATTTACAGAAATCGCTAACGAACTGGAAATCAACCATATATTTGATGACTGGAATGAAATTGGAGGAGGAGCGGTATTTTTTGACTATGATGCAGACGGAGATGAAGACCTCTATTTTACAGGAGGAACAAACATCGATAAGCTCTATCGCAACAATGGCGACGCCACCTTTACAGACGTTACCATGGAAAGTGGCTTCTCGGCTACTGAGGATTTCTATACGGTAGGGGCAACAGCTGGGGACATTGACAATGACGGTTACCGCGATTTATACATTACGACTTATGGTAGTAGTGGCATCTTCTTCCCCAATCGACGCGACTTGTTGTTTCGGAACAATGGTGATGGAACCTTCACTGAAATTGGAGCAATAGCTAACATTTCTCGTGCTGCCCGATCCGTTAGCGCCACTTTTGTCGATCATGATCAAGATGGGTTTCTAGATATTTATGTAGTCAACTATGTTGAGTCATCACGGGCAACTACCGACGAGAATGGCCAGATCAACGGTTTTGATCACACTTGCTACGAGAACTTCTTTTACCACAATAATGGCAACCTCACTTTTACGCCTGTAGCAACTGAGCTTGGCCTAGCCGATGTTGGCTGTGGCTTAGCGGTCACAAACCTAGACTACGACATGGACGGCGACCCCGACCTGTATACCATCAATGACTTTGGGGAATTCGTCGTCACCAATCAGATTCATATTAACAATGACACCAGCGATGTTTTTGACCTTGAGACGATGACGATGAACGACATCAATATTGGATTGTATGGTATGGGTATCGCTTGGGCAGACTATGACTTAGACCAAGATTTCGATTACTACATCAGTAACTTAGGAGCCAACGCTCTCTTAAACAATGACGGTAATCAGTTTTTTACTGACCTTGCTGTTAGTGCCGGAGTAGACAATACTGCTACCGAAAACGATAAGTTAGCAACTAGTTGGGGCAACGCCTTTGCCGACATTAACAATGATCTCTATGAGGACTTGATGGTAGCAAACGGTTATATCACCGCAGCAGATTTCATAGAAACCGACGAAGACGACCCCAATAAAGCATACCTCAATAATGGGGATGGTACTTTTACAGATGTCTCTGATCAAGTTGGCTTTAACAGCCTAGCCAAATGCAGGGGACTGACCTATGCTGATTTTGACCAGGATGGTGATCTAGATTTCTTTGTCTCCGTCCAAACTGTTCTTCAAGCTGAGAACAATATGCAGTTCTATCGAAACGACCTGGATAATAGCAACAACTGGGTGCAAATTCAGCTGGTCGGTACACATTCAAATAGAGATGCAATTGGGTCACAGATCGAACTCTATGTTACAGATGGCCCTAGACTTCTCCGACAAGTAAGTGGTGGAGGTAGCCATGCTTCACAAAACAGTACTATCGCTCATTTTGGGTTAGCAGATTATGCCACAATCGATAGCATTATCGTCCGTTGGCCAAATGGTCAACAAGAGCAGTTCCCTGGCGTAGAAATTAACCAACGCCACACGTTAACGGAAGCCGCTATTTCAGATCAAGTAAAAATCGAATTCGCTCTGAACATGAGTTTCCAAAACGCGGATGAGAGTGGTGTATTCGTAGAGATTACTCCAGAGAATGGTCAGGCGAGTCGTCACCTGCTCTATTCTCCACTGCAAAATGGCATATACAGCACTTTTGTTAATCGCGACCCTGGTTTTAATGGCCACTATCGTTTCATCAATGGTAATTGCCCAGACTTAGCATGTGCGGAAGATCTAAGCGAAGGTGATTGTGGTGACCCCACAATGAGTTTTGCCCGCATTCTTGCTCCGGTACAAAACGATACCATCATTAACGCTTGCTTTGGCATTTGTCCGGGGCAGGAGTGCCAGTCAACTATTGATAGTTTTCGAGTGGACTTCAGCGTAAATGCTATTACGCTCGACGAAGATCTAGACGAGATTTACCTTGCAGGAATAAGTGCTGACGGCATCCCCATTGAAATGGATGACCCTGATGGTGACGGTCGCTTTGATATCAGTCTGACCTTACCGGAGGGCTTTTCTGCGTACTATACCTATACCAACGGTGTATGTTTAGATTTTAGTTGTGCAGAGGACCTTAGCGGACAAGGTTGCACCGAAGAAGAAAATGACTTCTTCCGTTTCCTCCCCCCTCTTACCCAGGATACGAGTCTTAATGCTTGTTTTGGGGTATGTAATACTGATAGTTGCTTTGCGCCCATTGATACTTTCCTTTTGGAAATAGAACTCAATATGACGGGAGAGGATATCTCTCCGGATGGCGTCTTTGTAGTCGGAGAATTATTTAGCCCCAACGGAGTAGGTATGTTACTGGATGATGACGGGGATGGAATATACAACACCACTTTTGCGATACCAGAGGGCCAACCAATTCTTTACACGTTCAGAAATGGCCTTGATTGTCCTGATGGAAGCTGCCTGGAAGACTTGAGTGGGCAAGAATGTACGGATGAGTCCATCAATTTCTATCGAAGTTTACCTCCAATCACAGAAGACATGATGGTTAGTCATTGTTTCGGCTACTGCGTAAGTGAAGGAAACTGCTTCGACCCAAATGTTTTCCATCAGCTAAGAATCAATATCAACATGGCTGCGGTAGATCTCAATCCCACGGGTGTGTTTATCGTGGGTGAGTACTTTGGACAGCAAGGGACAAACCCAATGTTCGATAATGATGGAGATGGCATCTACACGAATATTTTCACCTTACCGGATGGTTTCTCCACGCATTACACCTTCACCAATGGTAGCTTCTGCCCCGGTGGTGATTGTTTTGAAGATCTGAGTGGGCAGTTCTGTGCTACGCCTGAGGAAAACAACTACCGTTTTCTTCCTCCATTAACATCTGATACTGTCCTGGAGTTATGCTTCAATGATTGCCAACTGAACTCTTGCCTCGGGGTCCCAGACTCCATCAATGTCACCTTCAATGTAAACATGGCTCCGGTGGATAATGTCTCACCTGATGGCGTTTATTGGTTGAATGATTTTAACCCACCAGGGGAGTATCCTATGGCAGATCCTGAAGAGGATGGTATTTACTCCATTACAATTCGACAAGCAGTAGGGCACTCCAACTACTATACTATTACCAACGGTTTATGCCCCGACCTAAGCTGTAGAGAAGATATTAGCGGGCAAGAATGTGCAGATCCACTAGAGCTCAATTATCGTTTACTTCAACCTGTGTACACCGACACTACCGTAAACCTATGTTTTGGCAGTTGTGAAACCGATAATTGCGTGGCCCCGATCGACTCTTTTGATATCGAAATCAATGTAAGTATGGCGGAGATCGATACCGATCCTAGCGGCATTTACTTGGTTGACGACCTATTTGGTGTGCCCGGAAACTACGAACTAACTGACCCCGATGGTGATGATATTTACTCCATCACTATTCGTAGAGAGGAGGGCTTTTCTAGTTACTACAGTTTCGCTAATGGAAACTGCCCTGATCTAAGCTGTGACGAAGACTTAAGTGATCAGGTATGTGGACCCGCCAATGCAGGGAACAACCGTTACATTGCGCCTATTACTCAGGATACCGTCATCAATACCTGTTTCGCTTACTGTACAGCCGACTTTAACTGCCCACAAGAACCAGAGCCTGTACCAGTAACATTTGGCTTTCATGATCATCTTGATACGAGTTCGGCTATTTTCCTTAGCGGAGAATTTGGCCTTCCGGACACAGATTTCCCCTTAGTTGAATCTTCCGTCCCTGGAGAATGGGACATTACATTGGATCTATTGCCGGGAACTTATACTTACCGCTTTGGAATAGGTACGCCAATGAACGGAATACTAGAGACCTTTGAAAACGGGCTTGCAGATACTTGTACAGTATTAATTGAGGGCGAACGCTTTCGTAGCATTACAGTTGAAGATCAAGCCTTGGAACTAGAACATGTATGCTTTGATGACTGTAATTACTGTATTGCAGTCAATACGACTGAAGAGCACCAAGAAAGTAAATGGGACTTCAAAGTGCAACCAAACCCTGCTTATGAGATGACACTTATAAGCTGGGAAACTACTTCGTCGCCCATGGTCAAAGTACAAGTCATTAATGCTGTGGGGCAGGTCATCCAGTCTATCGAATTATCAAGCTGGGATCAGCAGTATCTCTTGGACACTAGACAATTCGCTAGTGGGTTCTACCTAATACAAATGGAAAGTGGAGAAGAGAAGGCGGTCAAGAAATTGATTGTTCGTTAGCGTAAGAAAAGACTATGGTGCTCTGTTTACCATTGCAATTCCTAGTAAACAGAGCACCATAAAAAAAGCCCCTCCCTCAAGGGAAGAGGCCATCCCAAAAACCGATTTAAGAATACACTTGAAAACGGTTCTTGTGAATCACATACAATCCAATCGCCTTATCAAAAATCTTTTACGCAGTGTTTCACATGAAAGTTGCGCATATATCAAGGTTTTTCTAATTTTTTTAAAAAAAACTTCGGCCAGCCCGGTAAGATATTGTACCTGATCCTCACTGAACTGACCGAAGAATGACCCTTGTCACATTTCAAGGGCATGAAAATGAACACTATATAACCATCCCTTCGCCTTACGGCTTGTGTTCTTCATCTTCTGCCAAAGAATTATTAGAGATGATTACTCCAATGTTTCAATTTTCAATATGATCAGGAACCCCTTCCCGATCAATCACATGTACCACTTATACTATTTCAAAGACCGTGCCAAAAAAAGTCGCTATCATCCGAAGATGATAACGACTCACAGTTGTTGATTTTCTGTTTCTGAGAAAATGAACCAATACGTGGAATTACTGAAGTTGGTATTATTGATCGTTTTTCTTACGATCTTTTTTCTTGAATTTGAGCGCGACAGTAATTTCGTGTGAACCTGTGTTGTACCGTTGGAAACGTTGGAAGGACACATCGTATGAGTAGTACAAGTTGAAGTTGGTCAAGCGAGTGCCTAACAAAATACCAAGTGCACCTAGGCCAGCCCGGTAAGAAAGACCTGCAACCAACTGATCATCTAGGAAGCCAGCCTTCAAGTTCAAATCCATTTGGTAAGGAGCATTTCTAATTTGGCGCATCATCAACGACGGCTCCAAGGTGATCTTCTGGTCAGTCAGTTCGAAACGGTGACCAACAAGGAAAGTGTAGAAGCTAAAGAATGATTCCGAAGTACCTGTACCCGCAATTGTACTCAAGCGGCTACTCACTAGATTATTGAATGTAATACCACCATAGGTGTTATCTCGAAACGTACCATAGATACCAAGAGCGGCATCAAATTGTCCGTCACCATTAAGTAGTGCTTCTAGTACATCATCAGCAGGATCATAGAAGTTTCCACTGGTAATATCACCATCTACCGTCAGCTGTTGGAACTCCGTATAGAATCCGAATGACAGTTTCCAGTCATCATTAATTGGATAGCGGAAAGCATAATCCAACTGAAGCTTACTGCGACTCAATTGGGCTGCTTTCTCAGAGAAGATGCCAATACCCAGGCCAAAGGTTCGACCTAAGGGTCCATTATAGCGTGCTGAAATCGTACGCGGTGCATCTTCAAAGCCGGTCCATTGCATACGTGCATTGAACAACAGATTATATTGTTCGTCGAACCCGGCCGCCGCTGGATTAATCAGGATCGGGTTCACGTTATAGTGCATAAAGATAGCTTCATCCTGTGCGTGCACAGTCGCCTGCAAGGCAAACAAGAGCAGCGAGAGGTGTATTAGTTTTTTCATTGTGGGAAGCTTTCAGTTTTTGGAATATATTCAAAGGGATGTATGAGCACCTGAAAGCCAAGAAAATACCTTGAGCTTTCAGGTGCAGGATTATATTTAGTTATCACGAACAATCGTCAAAGAACCACGTCGCTGTAACGGCTCTCCAGTTGTACTGAAGTAATCCAATACCCAGTAGTATGGTCCTGCCGGTAGTTCATCACCGTTTTGTGAAGTACCCTCCCAGGTATTATCGTAGTTATCAGTCATGAATACCAACTGTCCCCAGCGGTTGTAAATCTCCAGATGGTTATCCGTTAAGGCTTCAGCACAGAAGATGATGAACTCATCATTTGAGCCGTTTCCATCAGGTGTGATGACAACACGCTCTTCGAAACACTTGAAGCGCTCATCACCAACTACGCCCATAACTACAGACGAAGTACATCCGCGAGAATCAGTTACTTGTAGCATGTAGGTTCCAGCACAGAGACCATCAACTACGCTCTCGTTTGGAGTACCAGGAATATTCAACCATTCATAAGTATATGGAGGCGTACCACCCAATACAATTGCCGTTGCTGTACCATTACACTCATCCGCATCGGTATGTGGAGTAGTTTCGATAGTCACGATGAGCGGCATAGCTGCTGTGATATCATATTCAGCAGTAGCACTACAGCCATTGCTATCCGTAGCCGTTACCACATAGGTGCCAGGTCCGAGCCCTGTAAGCTGAGGGCCATTAGCGCCTACTACCGACCAAGAGTAATTATATGGTGCTGTACCGCCAGTAGCGAAGGCACTGATTTCAGCATCTTCACGATCACCGCAGCTGATAGGCTTCACTGCTTCTTCTTGCGAAGGTAGTTCTACCGGTGAAGGTGCAGCGAGACCAACCGTTGTTGTTGCCGTACAACCAAAGTTGTCCGTTACAAAGATTGTGTATTCACCTGCTCCCAAGTTCTCCAATAGTCCGGTCATGTTAGTCCCGATCACACTACCGTTAAACTCAAACTGATAAGTAAAGCTAGTCGATGCTCCATTGTTATCAACAGATGCTAGTAACGCACCATTCGTTGAATCAAAACAGCTTGGTTGTTCAATGATGTCAGCCATCACTGTGTAATCCGATTGCGTACCAACTTCGTAGTTCCGGATCAGTGTTGCTCCGGTCGCATCACGAATTACTACTGTATAAGTATCTGGAGACAAATCCGTAATCCCTGCATCTACAGAAATCGTATCATTTGGTCCGGTGCTCTCAGCTGTCCACACGTAGGTGTATGGCTCCGTACCTCCTGCCACAGTTAAAGTGATAGAACCATCAGCACTATCATCACAACCAGCGTCTACGATCACAACATCCTCTGTCAACTGGAGTATCTCATAGCTGATGTCTAAAATACATCCGCGAGAATCCGTCACACGGCCACTCACTGTGGTAGGTCCCTCAACACCGATTACCAGAGGCCCTGGAGGGAAGCCACCAAACCACGTAATGTCTAATGGTCCAGTTCCGCCCGATGCAAGAACACTGATATTACCAGAAGGACCTGGGTCTTCTGTGTCATTTACAACAGTAGCGTCTACCGTTATGGCATCAGGAACGCCGATCGTAAACATTCCCGTCAACATTCCAACCCCACTATCAGTAATGGTGTAAGTGTAATCTCCTGGCTCCAGGTTATCTACTGTACGCGTTCCCATATCGAACTGCAATCCAGTCTGTGTTCCAGAAGGCCCTTCAATGGTTAAGAATATTGGAGCAGCACCGCCGCCAACGCTAAAGAATACGGATCCGCCCGTATTATCGTACCAACATGGCACTTCCGTTGGAATTAACTGGTTCAACACCAATGGTGGTGCATCTACCGTGTAGGTAGCAGTACCAGTACATCCTTCTCCATCTGTTACGACTACAGTGTACTCACCAAATATGAGGTTAGAGATATTCTGCGTCTCAGCAGTGAAAATACCAGGGCCAGTCCAGGCAAAAGTATAGCCACTACCACTGCCGCCGCTCACATTCGTAAGTGTGATGCTACCATCGTTACCGTTCATAGCAGCTACGACATCTGCATCAATTACAATCGGATCGTTTTCACCGATAGTGATATCAACTGAGATACTGTTACCATCACAGTCCGTTACGGTGAGGCGATAAGTACCGGCAGGTTGATTCTCTAAGTCTGGGTTTTCTGAAATTACTACTCCTGGGGCACTAAGATTCACCCATGAGTACATATTCATAGCGGGGCATGTACCGCCGGCAATTGTTACATCCACTCCACCATTACTCTCACCTTGACATGCATCGTCAATAAGGAAGAACTCTAAGCGAAGTACTTCATATACATCGAAGCAAATGCTTTCTGTACAGCCGAAAGAATCAGTTACGGTTACACAGTATTCACCTACTTCAGTAATATCATTTGGATCTTCACCAGTGAAGGTGTAATTGTTAGGACCTGTCCAACTGTACATGTAGCCACCGTTACCACCTTGAACAGTCAGGTCAATACCACCCGGTGTTCCGTTTCCAGGGATGAGGGTAACGTTACCCGACAAGACTATCGGTGTTGCTAGTTCATTCACCTGGATATTCTCCAGCGCAAGTGTACAGCCATTACCATCGATAATGGTCACACTGTAAGAACCAGCAGGCAAGTTGTTTTGGACAAGCACATTATCCTCTAATGTTCCACTCCAGTCATAAGAAAGTGGATCAACGCCGCCGCCAGCACTAATGGTGATAGAACCAGTGCTATCGCCAGCACAAAGGATATTGGTGATATCGACCACTGAACCGGTAAGTGCAGGAGGTGCAGTTACAGGTAATGTCGTACTAACCATCATGCCAGTATCTTCATCCGTTACCGTAACTGAATAGTTGCCAGCGGTAAGTCCACTGATAGAAGCTCCAGTTTCACCTACTTCAGACCACTGATAAGTGTAGTTCCCTGAGCCATTAACCATAGTTACGATGGTGATAGAACCAGTTGGGTCATCCGCACAAACCAGGTTAACAATATCAATTTGACCAAATTGAAGTGGCTGTATCGGATCACAAGTAACCTGTCCTGTAATTCCACTAAATGGAATCACCGTTTCATTTTCATCAACGATCTCAATTGGAGTCGGTGTACTTCCAATAGTTACGCTCGTATTGTTATCGCTCAACTTATTGAAGCAGATCGAATAGAGTACTGCATTTGGAGGAAGATCCACTCCTGTACCACTTGTACTATCCCATTGGAAGATCAGTGTACCCGAACCAGACATACTCGTATTGAACGAGCCCACGGTTAACCCAGGCAATGATGCGTTAAGGTTCGTGACCTGCGTAAAGGCTAGATCAGTAGTATTGAAGGTAATGCTAAACTGCATTCCCTGAATATTAGTAAAGGCTGAAGCAGTAAGATCCAAACAGAAGGTTTCTCCATTACAAGCCTCAACAGCTGGGAAGTTCACAGCGAATTCACCAGGCTCAGCTGTTCCAATGGTTATTATACCAGGATCACTATTGAATACCACCGGCATTTCATCACCATCAATAATCTCAATTGGCGTTGGCGTACCGGAGAAGGTCACTGTCGTGGTAGTCGTAGTGACTACATCAAAACAAATCTCGAATAGAACATCTCCATCTGGAAGACTGACACCCATCGCTAATGGGTCATTCCAGGTGAACGTCAAGTTACCTGGGGTAAGTGGGCCAGCAGGCATCGGCTGTCCAACAGAACCAATTCCCCAGCCCAACAGGCCGGCATTGAAGTTCTGTACACCGGTATAAGTAAGAGCAGCAGCATCATAGTTCAAACTGAACTGCATACCCAAGATATTCGTAAAGTCATTGACGGTTACTGGCAAACACACATTATCACCCGTCATAACCGTAGCATCACCCATGATGAGCGTAAAGCCATCAAATTGGGGTTGAATAGTTACTGTACCCGCGTTGGTATTAGTAGTAACAGCACCATCGCCGTTCATCAAGTTTGGCGAGGTAATCGTCACATCTGAGGTCGTCGCACCATTCGCATCGAAACATAGTTCAACTAAAGTGCTACCATCAGCTAAGCTCACACCACTGGCATTCGTCCAGTTGACGGTGATTGTTCCTGGGCTAGAGTTGACAACGTTGCCTGCTCCCCA
>CAJXOS010000123.1 GCA_913057725.1 uncultured Lewinella sp. | reverse complement strand
ATTTACAACTGTTACTGTGTAAGTCACAGTGTAGGTGCCATCACCATTTGAAGTAGCAGATACGAAATCTTTCTCCATAGTGATATTTGGCAGGTCACCACAGGCATCGTCTTCGATGTCAAAATCACCATCGCTTTCGATATCAAGCTGTGCCAAGTTGTACAGGCCTTCACCTGGGTTACTTCCAGGACCGTTACCTGGCTCGCTACATGCAGTGTAGACATTGTCTCCACCGTCGGTAGAACCTGCGGATAGATCCAAGCTTACATTAAAGCTCAAGTTGTATACGTGAGTCGCACCAGCTGCAATTACTTCGCCAGTTGCCAAAGTATTCGCTCCTGCACCCAACGCACCACTATTCTGACCACTGAAGTTGCCACCATTGATAGTCACATCGTCATCAAACAATGGTGTATCTACCAAGGTGTAGCTTGATGCAGCACCTCCGGTGTTACTTACTGTCACCGTGTAGGTAACTGTATAGGTGCCGTCGCCATTTGATGTTACAGAACCGAAGTCCTTAACCATCGTTACGTTTGGCAGATCACCACATGCGTCATCTTCCAAATCAGTATCACCGTCATTGTCAGTATCTACCTCAGCCAAGTTGTAAAGGCCTTGGAATGGCTCCCCGTTGCCGAATGGCCCACCGGTAGAACAAGCACTGTATACATCATCACCACCATCAGGCAGAGTACCTGTGAGGTCAAGCGTCACATCGAAGCCAATAGTATAAATGTGTGTGTTACCTGCAGTCAGGGCACGTAGACCGAAGTCGATTGGCACTGGAGGCGCACCGTTAAATGCTGGGCCGTTACCGATACCACCGTCTACATCAACAAAGGTGTAATCCCATGCAGTGATCGTCACATCGTCATCGAACAATGGAGAATCCAACAAGCGGTACGAGCCGTCTGCTCCACCGTTGTTCATTACGGTTACAGTGTACACCACGCGATAGGTGCCATCACCGTTAGACGTCACTGAAGTCAGGTCTTTGTTCAGAGTGATGTTTGGCAGATCGCCACAAGCGTCATCCTCGATATCTGTGTCACCATCGCCATCGTAATCCAACTCAGCTAGGTTGTACAAGCCTTCACCTGGATTACTACCTGGGCCATTGCCAGGTACGCTACATTCATTGTATACGTTGTCACCACCATCAGTAGAACCTGGAGTAAGGTCCAGAGTAACGGTGAAGCTCAAGTTATATACGTGCGTTGCGCCTGCTGCGATATCTTCGTTGAAAGCCAACAGGTTAACACCACCTCCTAGCGGACCGTTATTCTGACCGCTGAACATACCAGCGTTAATGGTAACGTCATCATCAAACATTGGTGTGTCCGTAAGCGTATATGCTCCTGTAGCACCACCATTGTTTTCTACTGTAATGGTATACAATACAGTGTAAGTACCATCACCATTTGGAGTAGCAGACACGAAGTCTTTCTCCATTTCAATATTAGGCAAGTCGCCACATGCATCATCTTCCAGATCAGTATTACCGTCGTTGTCCTCATCTAGCTCAGCAAGGTTGTAGAGCCCTTGTCCAGGGCCACTTCCTGGGCCATTACCCGGCACTGCACACGGTGTGTAAATATTGTCACCACCGTCGGTAGAACCAGCAGAAAGGTCACGAGTAACACTTACGGTAATGGTATAAGTATGTGTGCCAGAAGTAGTGATGAATTGGTCATCGGCCAATGTCCATGGGCCAGAACCTGCTAACACACCACCGGCATTGCCCGGCGCATCAGTGTTATACAACGCACCAGTAATGGTAATATCATCGTCGAAGAATGGAGTATCCTTCAGATCGTATTCAGTAGCACCTCCTGCGTTAGATACAATCACTTCATAAGTAACAACGAATTGCTCGTTGCCTAATGGCTGAACACTCACAAGGTTCTTAATTAGATCCAATTCAGGATCACGGATAATACCTGCATCCAACGTAGGATCGTGTTCTCCAGAAGCTAGCGTAGTGGTCGCTGTCATACCATTCATGGCAGGGTCAGCATCACTATCGACTGCATCATCGCCACCAGCGTTGAGCGTAGTATAAACGAAACCGGTAGGTAGCTCGAATTGAACGCTATAAGTACCTGGCTCGAGATCGGTAAAGTTGTAGAAACCAACACCGTTAGTGGTGGTTGTTCCGATAACTACACCATTCACATCCTTCAGGTTAACAGTTACGTTTTCTACTCCTGGCTCGTTTGGATCCTGAATACCATCGGAATCCAGATCTTCCCAAACATAATCACCAAGAGAAGCACACTCAACTCCGTTGATCGTTACGCTACCAGTATCCATACAACCTTTAGCATCCATCACGGTTACCATGTAGGTACCAGCACCCAGATTGTTGACCGTTGCACCGCTCGCACCATTGCTCCATGAGAAAGTGTACGGAGGTGTTCCGCCACTTACATTTGCAGTAGCTGAGCCATTGCTTTCGTCACAATCAGGATCAACGCTATCGATCGAAGTGATGGTAGGATTAGGATTAACCGTTACCGTGCCAGTAGCGCTGTCCGTACAACCTTTAGCATCAGTTACTGTCACTCCGTAGCTAGTTGTAGAACCAGGACTCACAGTGATTGAAGCTGTTGTCGCTCCAGTTGACCACTCATACGTGTAACCAGGAGTACCACCAGCAGCAACTGCAGTGAGGGTTCCGTCAAATCCAGCACAAATCTCGATATCTTCTACGCTTACAGTTGGGTTAGGATTAACCGTCACCACAACTTCGTCCGTATCTACACAACCATTCGCATCCGTTGCGGTAGCTGTATACGTAGTAGTAGAACCAGGGCTCACGGTGATTGAAGCACCGCTCAGATTACCTGGCATCCATGTAATATTGACAGGTGCAGTACCACCTGAAGATGTAGCTGTGAGGGTTACACTCTCACCAGCACAAATTTCATCATCATCACCAGCATCCACTGTTGGGCCGTCGATGTTATTGATAGTTACGTTACCTACACCCATACATCCTTTTGCATCGGTTGCAGTAACGGTATAGGTTCCTGGCGCCAAACCAGTAATAGTTGCGCCTGCATCACCAGTACTCCATGCATAGCTATATGGAGCCATACCACCACTTGCAGAAGCTGTGGCCGAACCGTTGGCATCACCACAAGTAGCATCAATGCCATTCACCGCAACAACTGGGTTAGGATTAACAGTAACTACTACTTCATCAGAACTATCACAACCATTCGCATCGGTTGCGGTAGCAGTATAGGTAGTAGTTGAACCAGGGCTCACGGTAATTGAAGCGCCACTGATGTTACCAGGCATCCAGACGATAGCTATTGGGGCCGTTCCACCACTAGTTGTAGCAGTAAGAGTAAGGCTTTCTCCAACACAAATTTCTTGATCCTCACCAGCATTCACGATAGGCCCATCATCACCTTCGTTAATAGTAACACTAGCTGTACCCATACAGCCTTTTGCATCCGTGGCAGTTACATCATAAGTACCCGGAGCCAGGTCTGTAATAGTTGCTGTAGTAGCACCAGTACTCCATTCAAAAGAGTATGGCGCCATACCACCACTTGCAGAAGCTGTGGCAGAACCATTGGCATCACCACAATTAGGATCAACTCCTACCGCACTCACAGTTGGATTAGGATTGACTGTTACAGTAGTGTTGTAAGTATTATCACAACCATCAGCTGTACTTACAGTAAGCGTAACTGTTCTTTCACCTGGTGTATTCCAAGTCACCGATGGGTTTTGTTCCGTAGAAGTAGATGGAGTTCCACCAGGGAATGTCCATAGGTAATTACAAGTCACTTCCTCATCAGAAGATGTAGCATAGGTAATAATTAGTCGTGGGCGATTATTACCTGTCGCATATACGGAGAAGTAACTACTACCGGTACTGGAATTAGGCACTAGTGCTATTCCATTATTAGCATATGTACCATCGATCCATCCTTGAACCAGATTAGTTACGTTGAAAGTATATTGAGTCCCATCACTATCTGAGGCACTACCCGTTTGGCTACCATAGCTTTCTGCAAAAGAAGGCTGATTGCTCCAACGCAGCTGAGAGCCGGAAGCATTGCTATAACACTTATCGCCTTCTGTCCAAGACTGAGTCACTCGACGAGCACTAAATGGCACGCTACCACTCTCACCCCAATAGTCCCAATCATAGTGAGTCAAGACAAGTTGAGCGGAGGTAATAACAGCATCAGGATCAATGCTGCCAAGATTAAATTCGACGAATGCACGAGCGTTATAGTTCGTGTAATTTTCAATTGCTAAGCCAGCGCAGGATCCATGGTTATAGTTATCCTTATCCTCATACACAAAGTCATCCTTTGTGGACTGAAGCGTGATATTAGTTTCTTGAGAGGTAGTACCCGTACAGTCTGCCGCTTCAAAAGTAGCCGTTTCACCTTCACAAACTTCGGCAGGTGCAGTTACGATCTCTGAGACAGGTTCTGGTGACACCTCTTTCGTTACAATATTTGACACTTCAGTTCCGCAGCAGTTAAGTGCTAGGCGTCGATATTCCGTTGTTTGAGTAATGAATGGAGGATCATAAGTCTCCCCAGTTGCACCAGGAATATCAACCCAAGAACCATTACCAGTTCTTTGCTGCCATTGATAACTAACACCAATCGGTGCTGGCGGATCAAAGACTACTCCATTTTCGTATACAACTCCCAACAACTGTAGGGCACCAAAAGTAGAGCCGATAACGATCGGTGCGGAACAGGAGGTGTGAATTTCCAACTCTTGGAGGAGCGTACCACCTTGGCTGCTATAAATATTAAGGAAGAGTGGATTCTCTAGGCGATCACCTCCATTGGTAACAACAAAGGACTGACCGAGCGTAACCGTTCCACTGAACTGCCCATCTTCTTCATCCACAATGTATACTGTGGGCGCATTAACTGCACTACCACTACAATCCCACTTATCGTTAGGCTGATTTGGATTAGATCCCTCACAGCTACCACCAATGTAGGCTAGCGTAAATTCAACTGGTTTATCACCATCGTCACAAGTATCTTCTCCTGTTGGAGGGATAGCCGTACACTCACCAGTAGCCTCTTCAATAGAAACAATTTCTTGAGCGTCATATCCACCACAATTCTCCTCATCTCCAGCGATTTCACCTGGATCTAGCTCTAGGATATCTTTAACAACAATGTTTGATGGCGTATCACCGCAGCAATCAGAAGCAATACGGCGGAAATAGGTCGTCTCATTAATGATTCCTGGATCATAGTCTCTGCCAGTAGCGCCTGGGATATTTGTCCAAGGGCCTGCTGCACTTGGTGCAGACTGCCACTGATAGGTAAAGTTTGCTGTCCCGTCAGTTCCAAAGACCTCACCGTTTTCATACTCAACACCTACTAGCTGTAGGGCACCAAAGGTAGAACCGATAACGATCGGTGCTGAACAAGAAGTATGGATTTCCAATTCTTGTAGAAGCGTACCGCCTTGGCTGCTATAAATATTAAGGAAGAGTGGATTCTCTAATCGATCACCTCCATTGCTAACAACAAAGGACTGACCGAGAGTGACCGTTCCACTGAACTGGCCATCTTCCTCATCTACGATATATACCGTTGGAGCATTGACTGCACTTCCGCTACAATCCCACTTGTCGTTAGGCTGATTTGGATTGGAGTCTTCACAACTACCACCGACATAGACTAGTGTGAACTGAACTGGCTTATCGCCATCATCACAGGTATCATCACCCGTAATTGGAATCTCCGGCTCACAATCGCTGCCGCTCGGAGGAGTAATCTCCGTAATGACACTTGCGTCATAACCTACACAGTTAATCTCATCATTACCGATGGTACCTGCCTCAATTTCGCCATCAGAAGTACCGATGGTAACCGAGCCGGTGTCAAAACAGCCGTTGGCGTCCAACACAGTAACGCCATAGGTGCCCGGTGCAAGGCCAGTCTGCATAGCGCCCGTGCCAAGTCCGTCACTCCAAAGGAAAGTGTAAGGAGAGGTACCACCACTGGCACTTGCTGTGGCAGAACCATTTTCCTCACCACAAGTAGCATCGGTTTTTGAGATGTGGATGGTTGGTGTTGGGTTTACTGTCACCGTAATTTGATCCACACCAGTACAACCGTTAGCATCAGTAGCTGTAACGGAATAGGTAGTGGTAGTGGTAGGTGCAACGTTCTGGCTTTCGCCAGCTCCCAAGCCATTACTCCAGTTAAATGTATATGGTGCGGTACCGTTAGAGGCAGATGCCATGATGGTCACACTACTACCCACACAGATAGCTACATCTGGGCCAGTAGAAACGGTGATGCCACCAGAAAGCTCTACTTGATAAACAGAGCTAGGGTTGGTGATATTCACCTGCGCATCTGGTGAGGCACTACAATCGGTGCCCGTACCATCAACTTCTACTTCGATGTAGTCATCGCAGGTGAATGAGAAATCAGTGGGTGGGTCAGGTGTTGTGGAAAGACACATGTAATCAACGAACGGCTGGATGTTGCTCAGGTTAGGTATAAAGAATACCATGTCGTCTGCAACGCCGGTAAGGTTACTGCTAGTAACATTGGCAATCGCGTCATCCGCCAGCTGGTTAGTGGTAGAGTATGTTCCGGTGATATACCAGATAGCCCGGTTTACATCCGCACGGGAATAACCGTCAGGCTCACCATTACAAATAGCATAGTTGATGCGCTCTGCTACCAAATCAGTGTAGCCAGCATTAGAAGCACCAACAATACGCTCGAAGGTTACCTCTCCATAATCGTAGCCATTGCCAGGAGTAGGGGCAGTCTTATTATAATTCAGACACATTACCCGTTGCGACATCTGTACATCACAACTGTGATCTACATACGCGATACATCCCAGATAGTCATTATCTGTGTAGATATAGGTATTCGCGTCGATGATGCTATTATATATGGTAATCGATTCATCATCGCAGTTGGTATGGGAAACAGAACCCGAACCACATCCGGTACGCCCGATACTGAAATCGCAGGCATGCTCGATGAGGTAGTCGCGTTCGAAGACGGCAGAGTTGCAGCCATCCGCTTCGCGCTTGAGCACGAAGTTAGCGTAGCGCGATGGGTAAAGCCCCGACAGTTCGATCTGTCCGTTGTTTACCGTCAGGCCGCTAACGAATTTAACTTTAGTACCGTAATCCATTTCCAGGCGGTAGGTATTTCCACTGGTGCCAGCGTCATCGCTGACGGTGAAATACAACTGACCGTCGGCGGCATCGCAAACGGTTTCGTTGGTCCAGGAAATGTTTTCAATGGTTAGGTCGCCGCAAACTGTTGAAGGCACGAGGCTTTCATCGGCAGCAGTGGTAACGCTCTGCGAAATCCCCAGCGTAGGAATCGCCAACAATAGTGCAAATAAGCACCATAGACGGTTCTTCGCAGCTGGTAAGGTGTAATGATTAACCATGGTTTAGCTTTGTGTTGTTGTGTCTTATCATTATCGGGCTAACCTGAGTTAGGCCCATATGCAATCAGGCTATCAGGGAATCACTAAAATTCCTTGATAGCTCACTGAACTAACCAAAAACTGTGTTGCTACCAATAAGCGGTAGCGTGTGTTACACATCAAACCCAAAGTGCGGAAGACCAGTACAGATTGGTACTGGTTTCTGAAGAAAGGAAAGATGTGTTGTTCAAAGTGTTTGTATACGTAGATTAACCAGATTATCAAAGCAATCTTGCTTGATAATCAAATCTAAAATCATACTATAAGGGGGAAATTGTGACGAGAAGATCGACTTTTTTTTGTCACGATGTAAAGATAATCGGAAATTTCATATTAACAAACCCACTTCAACCCAAATCGAATTAATTGTGACATTCAAAAATGATCAAAATACACATAGAAGTACTCCTCTACTATTAAAAAGCTAGTGGCGAATAGCACTACCCCCCTCGTTAAACTTAACAAAAACAACATTATTTAAGAAAGCAACCCATATTGCCAGGTAATCCTCCTTTGTGACACCGACGTCCAAACTATCAACATATGTGACATTTTTTTATTTAAAAAATAGCTCTATTTGAGCCCAAAACTGATCATATTTTCTAGTGCTAATCTATCGATAAAAAAGCGCGGGGCGTTTTCGGGCGTTTTTAAGCTTCTCAAGGGAAGATATCTTGTGTCACGTTTTCACCCATACATTATTCTACAGTACTAATCGGAGCCCCAATAAAGAGAAGGTATTTAAGCAACAATATATACGATGTTTTTTCATATGTATTACTGAACAAAGCTCATTTATCCAGGTTGAAGTGTAAAAAGGAACGCAAATCTCTCCGTCTAAGCTAGCTGTAGTAGCTGGCTAGCATTTCAACATATAGTAGTACTAGCGCTTCCTGATACTTGATTATATCTTTATAGAGTCACAGGGTGCTGTGATTTCTCTGGTAAGATACTGTAGTTTTGCCTCCATCGATCAACCTTATCTACCCGCTCATGTCAAACAAAAAAGCGCTTTCTGCCATCCAAATTGTCGTTTTCTTTCTCACTTTCTGTACCCTCTCAGTATCTGCTCAAAACTTTGAGGAGCTACCTTTCCAGCGATTGTCTCCTACGGAGATGCAATTGGATCTTGAGCTACTCTGGCAAGGGATTGACCAGTTTCATTCCGGTGCCTATTGGTACACTCCGCGGGACTCCATCAAAGGAGCTTTTGATGAAGTTCGCCTTCAACTGACAGACAGCCTTACGGTACTCGGTTTTCATCGTCTAGTGGCGCCATTAGTAGGTCTCACACGAGAAGATCATGCTGACATTCGATTGCCAGCTGACACGAAAAGGTGGGTTCTAAAAGAAGGGTTACTGTTCCCTTTTTCTATCGTCTTCCTCGATCGAAAAATGTACGGAGTTTGGGACGGCAGTGCTGCCGATAGCGACCTCCGTGGCCAGGAAATTTTAAGCATCAATGGCCAATCACCAACACAACTCGCGCTGCAATTAGGGCAGCTTTTTGCCTCTGACGGTTTCATTGAGCGCGTCAAGTTTTCCGATTTATCCGGATTCGACTTTAGCTATTTTCATTACCTGCAGTTTGGCCATATTCCAAGCTTTGAAATCAGCTACAGAGATGAACAGGGAGGCCTGGATACTATTCAGGTAAAGGCTCGGCCAATTCCGGAAATTCTCAGGCAAATACAAGAACGCTACACGAAAGAGGAACGAACAGAGCCGGAAGTAGATCCGCTTGATTTCAGGATTCTCAATGATAGCACCGCCTATTTAGCAGTACACACCTTTGATAGCGGTGATCTACGGCGAAGCAAGCGCGCCTCTAGTTATCGGGACTTCTTAGACAATTCTTTTGCCGCTATTGCCGAAGCGGGCATTCGAAAACTGGTGGTAGACGTGAGCCAAAACACGGGTGGAAATGAGGGTAACGAAAACTTACTCTACTCCTACCTGGGCGATAATTACCAAAAGTACAATAGGGTCAGAGCAAAGGCCCAGCGCGTCATCCTTGATAATGGCGTTGATCCACCTCAGAAGGCTCGGGTATTCTCTTTCTGGGAGCGATGGCTTCAACAAGCGCATGCCCGATGGCAGCTACGAACGCAAGCCAAATGCAGGCTTTGGACTAATGGCCTACAAAAAGGAGCCCGATCATAAGTATAACGGAGCTTTATTTGTCATGACCAGTCCATTGACTTACTCCGGCGGCAGCGAGTTTGCCAATATGGTTTACACTCAGGGCCGCGCTACCTTCATCGGAGAAGAGACCGGTGGTGGTTTCTTTGGCAACACCAGTGGTTATTCCTACGAGCTTGAGCTGCCTCACTCCGATATCACTGTTGATTTGCCGGCGCTTCAATTCGAAATGAATGTAGAAGGACTACCATTTGGAAGAGGTGTCATTCCGCACCAGCAAGTTATTCCAGATATTGAGACCTACCTACAGGGACCTGAAGCGGTTTTGGATTTCATGTTGGCTACTATTATCGGCAACTAGCAGGATTAGACTCAAGACGGATTGGGCATCGACACTTCCTTATCTAACATCCCCTAGAATGGGCCTATTCTCCGTATATCTTAATTTGTGGATTATTACGCAAGTTCTATTGCTCAAGCAGTAGTCATCTTGGCGAATTCGCTGAATACAAGCTCCCTGCCGTTGGATCAACCGCAGGATCAATACCTACCTGGCCCATTTTATTTATAACTACCTTGTCAATACCGGCCATTGAACTGCTGACTTACCGCCCCTCTTCAACCAACTGAATCCGCCGAAACAAGCACCAGCGAGTCTGTTGTTTGGGCGCTTAGATCTTTTTGAGATTTCCTGTTTTTGATGTTAGTGCTTTAAGGATGCTTTTATCGAACTGATATTCGATTATTAATTGTTGCTATCAAATCAATATGATGAAAACAACATCGCTACTTTTTCTAATTGCATTCTTCTGCTTCTTAACACCGCTCTCCGGACAATCTAACCAAGATTCCCTGCTACGGATATGGAATGACGAATCTCAAACTGTTGTCACCAGATTAGAGGCCATCAGTGCTATGCACCTCGACGAGGAAAACCTTCCAATTCTATCAGCGAATCCTGATACGGTCTTTCATCATGCTCAACTACAATATGATTTAGCGGAAGCCAATGGCCTTAAATATTGGATGAGCGATGCATTAAGCAAACAAGGCGGTGTTTTCTTAAGAAAAAATGACCACACGAAGGCTAACGAGTATTATGCGGAGGGTTTAGCCTTGGCAGAAGAAATAGGAGATAAAAAACTGATTGCTAAAAATTCTTTTAACCTCGGAACAATCCCCCTGAAAGAAGGTGATTTTGCATTAGCATTCCCCTATTTCCAACGAGCGACTAGGTTATTTGAGGAATTGGATGAAAAGAATTTGCAAGCAATGGCGTTGGCTAGTATGGCATTTTTATGTGCTCAGCAACAGGATTTAGAGCGGTCTAATGAATACTTAAAGGAAGCTATATCCATTCGTGAAGAAATAGCCAAAACAGATGACGGGTTTCGAAATAAGTGGATACTCGCAGGCATGAAACAAACACTTAAAACCAATGAAGCTCGATTGGTCCTATTAGATGAAAGCACAGACAGTATTGGAAAGGCTGAAGCAGCGCAAGAGATTAATATAGCAAAGGACTCTTTGTTTCTATTGGCGGCAGAAAGCGATAAAGCCTTTCCGCAAGCGAGTAAGAAAGAAGGCACTGAAAACACTCATCAAGTAGCAGAAGATGAAAAGGGGCAGCACTATTTTGGCACCGTCGCTTCATTGACCGCGCAGGCACAAACCTATCTTGATCAAAAGGACACCATCAATGCTATCCCTTATCTAGAGGAAGCACTATCCCTAGCTCAAAAAGAGGGAGAAATAAGCGCTGTGGGCTGGACGTCATACGCCTTATATCAATCCTATCGCGCTACTCGTCAGTATCGCAAATCATTGAACATGCTTAATCTAGCAGTGATAACTCGAGATTCCATTAATAGTATGGAAAATCAAAAAGCGGTTATCGAACTGCAAGTTCAGTCGGAGTATGAGAAGCAAAAGGCCATTGACGATCTTGAAAATGAACAAAAGCTAGCGATAGAAACGCAAAAGAAAGAAACCCAGCAAAAACTCTCGATCGCAATCGGGATAGGCTTGCTGTTGATTTCAATACTGGCTCTAGTGATTTTTAACCGCCTCAAGGTCACTCGCGAACAAAAGCGGGTAATAGAAGAACAAAAAAAGAAAGTAGAGCAATCCGAAAAGTACAAAGAACAGTTTTTGGCGAACATGAGCCATGAAATCCGTACGCCTATGCATGCGATTTCCGGGATGACCAATATCCTGGTGCGCAAGGAGCACCTTGATCATCAGGAAAAATTCCTGCAAGCAATTAAGCAGAGCTCTAGCAACCTTTTGGTTCTGCTGAATGATATTCTGGACCTTTCTAAAATCGAAGCCGGTAAAATTGACATCCGGAGCATTCCGATGAATCTACGAGAGGTAGTAGGGATAGTTACCGATTTATTAAAGGTAAAGGCCGAAGAAAAAGGGCTCTCCCTGCATACCAATTTAGCAGCCGAAATACCTGAATACGTTTATGGCGACCCTACCCGACTGAATCAAATACTGCTCAACCTGATTGGAAATGCCATCAAGTTCACCAACCAAGGATTAGTCTCACTTACTATAACTACCGAAAAGGAAAAGCTTCATTTTGCTATTCAGGATTCTGGAATTGGCATACCTGCTGATCGATTGGAAAAGATCTTCAAATCTTTTGAGCAAGTGAATGACTCTGTTACCAGAGCTCATGGAGGAACAGGCCTGGGCCTTACCATTACCAAGCAACTAATAACGCTCCAAGATGGAACAATTTGGGTAGAGAGCCAGGAAAATGTCGGTAGTACTTTCTTTTTTGAGTTGCCACTTATTTTGGTAGAAGCCGACAAAAAAATAGAAGCTCAGATCACGGACGATCAGCTGAAGGAAATGGCCGCTGCGCTTTCTGGACTTAAAATACTTGTAGTAGAGGACGATGAGCTCAACTCAATCATTGCTGGTGAAGACCTGGAGTATTACCTCAAAGAGGTACATATTGGTTATGCGGAGAACGGGCACGCAGCGGTCCGGGAATTTGAGATGGGCCAATACGATCTAATCCTCATGGATATTCAAATGCCGGAACTCAATGGTTATGATGCTACCCGAGCTATCCGTAAGATAGAAACCGCTAAAGGCGTTGAACGCCCTATACTGATCATTGCGATGACGGCTAGCTTATTAAAATCTGAAATCGACAATTGTTATGCTGCCGGAATGAACAATTATATCCCTAAGCCTTATAAACCGGAGGAGTTGATTGGGGCTATATATGAGGAGGTGAAAAAGTAAGGCCAAACTCCGTGAGGGAGTTTGACCTATAAATAAGAGTTATTAATAACATTACTTCAATTTAATAACCCATCGCTGGGAATCATCATTTTGAGCTGGGCGGGTCACAGCCGAGAAATCATTTTCTGAGTCTTCATGTGCATCCATATATCGGCCATTGCTCTTTTGTTGGATAGTATAAGATTTACTTTCACCACCAAGTTGGATTATTCTCTGGATGGAGATGTTTACTTCTATTGTTTGCTTATCGCCACTATAGTCTTCTTCTAGTGTGATTGGATTTAGCATAGTTTTTTGACCTGGAAGCAAGTCTCTATAAATAGATGGAAAAATCTTTTCCACTTTTATTTTAAATGGGTCATTATTGCCGTCGACTCCATCATACTCAGATAAATCTAGCTCTATTTCTATGAACGAAGAAGGAATCATATCCGATCCAATGAAGAAATCTTTATAATGTTTAGCTTGAGGGCCGTTTTGAATATTGAAAATTTCTACAAAATTATTATTCAATGTAGAATAATCATATCTAACATCTTGTACATTACCAAAGGCGCAAGATTCTGAAACATCTGACTTCCGATACCAAAGCAAGGAATTGGCAGCTGTTTGCAGATACATATTCTTAGCACTAATATTAATAGATCCGATCACTTCTAGTTCACTACCACCTTCCTCTCCCATATCTACCACTTTAAATGATTGAACAGTTACTCTATATTGGTGAACGCCTTCTGGAATGGGGGTAGGGTCTGCTATCCCATTCATTGGTGAAATTTCATACCAGTCTTCTAAGGTAGTCGTTTTAGAACTGGCTAGGCCTATAGCATTGGCTATGGAACCTGGGTTTTCTACTAATTCACCAGCTGCATTAAATGCCTGCTTTGCAGCCAAATAAGCTTGTTCTGCGGCTTTTGCCAATTCATCTAATAATCCACCGGCTAGATCTTCCAGTTCGTCAGCAACTTCATTTGCGATCGACACTGCCAAATCATCGATATTCTTCAAATCTTTAATGCTTAGAGTAACCTCAGTATCAGGGACATCGAAGCCTATAACGGTAACCTCCACTCCTAGCGTTATACTACTGTTTTCAAGTTCCGACAATTTAGAAGTAGCAGCGATTGTTATATTTTCAATAGAAAAAGTTTCTAAGGCCGCGCCGATGAATAGAGCTGCTTCAGCACCTAATTCGCCACGAATTAGATCTTCGATCTTGTCATCAAGATTCTGGGTGATTTTACCGCTTAAAGTAAATTCCGAATTTTTAAAATCTGTAAAATCTTCAGCGGACATAGTCAATTCTGCTTCGACGAAGCCTAATAAACTTCCATTGGTTGTAGCTGACAATAAGGATGGCGTAATTGTAACTTCAGATTCAGATTCTATACCAAGTAAATTGACCTTTCCGTTAAATTTGCCTCGCTTGCTACTAGGATTGAGCTCAAATGCAGCTCCTTTTTCATTTTCAGTTCCTTTCAAACTAAAATATGTTAGACCACCTGATTTTATATCAATTATATCCAACTCACCTGACATCCCCAATACGCCTTGCGTAGAGCTTACTTCGATAGTACCTCCCAGTCCAAATATATCCGCTGAGCCTCCGACATAAGCAACTGATGGCCCATTGGTAGCTTCAATTTTAGTTCCTATATACAATTCAGTTATATTGACTTTAGGAATACCGAACGCATTGTCCCATACTTCTCCAGGTGTATTTCCAACTTGATTTAACGATATTCTGCCCTCCAGCGAGGGTGGTGAAATCTTGGTATCTAAAGATGATGCAAATCTCAATATTGGAAATTCACCTCCAAAGTCAGAAATTATGTTTCCGGTCAACCCGATTGATGCGTCGGAAAGATTAAGCTCCAAGGCAATTCCGTTAAAATCTAGAACAGAAAATTCAAACCTACCTAAAGGATATGAAAGGGTAGGTAAAGTGACTTGATTCGTTAAGCTTTCGGTACAAGCAAACGTTTTTTGACCATTAAGGCCAGGTATAGCCAACAGACCTAAAAAATCTTTCAGCGGACCTGGTAAAGAACCTGTCCAATATAGATTTAAACCATTTTGAGCTTTTACACTTGAAAGCAAGTCCTCCAGAGAGGAATCTTCCTCTTCTGGATGAGAAGAATATATTAATGTAAAACCGCTAAGAGCACTATTTACATCTTGAAGACCGATCATATTACCCAGATTATTAGGCCGTATACCAATCATATACCCGCCGTCTTTTTTGCCTGATATTTCCATTTGACCCAGTCCGGTTGTCATGGAGGCAGTAAGCCGTTCGTCAATTGGATCAAGTATCATAGTTAGGTTATCAATGGTGCTACCTGTAAATTCAGATGGCAAACCATTGCTACTTAACCCAATTCCTTGCAGTAACTGCCCTATCGTTACATCGATCAAGGTTCCGGTAACTTGAACATTGCTATTATCAATCTCGGTAGAAAAAATCGCACTCAGATTAATTCTTGTTCCGCCTGCTAGATCAACATAACCTGATACTGTGAAGTTTGGGTCAGTGCCTTCCACCTTAAATTCATTGATACTAAGGTCACCAGGAAAGATACTCTGGACCGTATTTATGACCGTATTTTGAAAGCCTGCTGCAGCCGTGGAAACATCATGTGCTTTTTGCCCAAACACCTCCACTTCAGCTAAAGACAAATAACCGGTACCACTTAAGAAAACTCGAACATAACGGCCTCTATTATATCCGGAAAAAACACGAACTGGATTTTCCGCATAAGGTATATTACTTGCGAAGGCCTTACCTCCGGAGTTGTCTGTGAAGGGTGTCTCAGAAACAAGAATTGTAAAATCGTCCAATCGCTCTGCACAACAGTCTGTCCTGTTATACAGTGTGATGTCTGTAATATCATAGACCGCTCCTAAATCTACTTGCCACCAAGCTCCAGGGTCATTATTGGTATGTGTTATGGAAGCATTGTAGTAGTTACCATCGGTATTGCCATCTACTGCCTTATCTGCTATTCCTCCCCAATCCGAAGACTGTGTTGCTGTTTTGTTCAGAGCAATGTTTTCCTGTGCATGCAGCGTAAAAGAAGAGAAGAGATAGAAAACGAAAATCAATAAGAAGTCTTTCATTTTAGATGGATTTATGAGTTAACGTAATAGGATTAAGAAAACTAGCCTGGGGCTCAAAATCGAAGCTTCATCTGCCATCGATAAGTTGAAATTAGGCTCGAACTGAGCTAGAGTCAAAAAACCTTTCCCCAGCGGTAAATATTTTGACCCATCGGTAGATAAAAGGAGTTTTGACCGATGGGACAGCCGATCGGTCAAAAGGAAAGGGTGGCTTAAGAATTATGTCTAACTTGTTGAAAAGGAGAGAATAAGACCCCTACAATAGAAAACTCGTTCTACCATGGAGATAAAATGGCAAGGCACGTACATTGATCCAGAAAATCTAATTGAAATCTCCCATGGAGATAAAAGACGGTTATTGAAATACTTGAATCGGTTTCAGGAATTGATCCCCGAACGAATAGCGGTATTGGAGGAAAGCTTGAAAGTAAATGATCGAAAAATGATCCGTCAAATTGTTCACAAAATGGGGCCTCAGCTCCAGTTCTTTGGGGTCAAAGACACAGCGCCTTTTGTACGGCGGCTGGAATTCGAGTATGAAACAATCCCCTACGACCAATTGAAAGTATTGATTGAAAGCTTCCTGAAAAAAATGGATGCGGTACAGCAAGAGGTAGCCATGATTATTAAATCAAACTTCTAATGGCTCAACAAAAGATAAGGTGCATAGTCATTGATGATGACCTGTTTATACATGATTTGATGGAGGACAAATTCGACCGTCATTTCCCAGACGTTGAGTTGCTGGCTATGGCTAGCAGTGGCGCGGAAGGGTTGGAAAAGATTAAAGCACATCAACCAGATTTGGTTTTCCTAGACGTAGAAATGTCTGACATGACTGGTTTTGAAATGCTGGCTCAGCTGGAAGCGATTCGTTTTCAAACGATTTTCATCACTACTTATAGCCACTACGCCATTGAAGCCATTCGCTTCAATGCATTAGACTATCTGGTGAAACCCATAAAACTCAACGAATTAAAACAAGCAGTCAGGAGATACAAGAACAACATTGAAAAGTTCAAGGTATTAGATAGAGTACAGCAGGCATTGATCAATCTAAAAACAAAGAAAGTTTCCGATCAGACGCTTGTGTTGCAAACTCATGAAAAAGAATTACGGATCACTTTAAAGAATATAACCTACCTGGAAGCTGCTCGCAATTACAGCTACATTCATCTATCCGGCAACAAGAAAAACCTATGCACCAAGACCTTAAGCAACCTGGAAGGGCTGCTCAAAGACAAAGGCTTTTTCAGGTGCCACAAGTCCTTTATGGTCAATAGAATTCATATCCTTTCTCTTGAAAAAAACAATATGATCGTCCTCTCAAATGGAACAGAAATCCCTCTAGCCCGGAGAAAAAGGGACGCTTTCAAGGAATGGTTTGACGTTTAATTGAAGAGAAGCTCAAGCGGCAGCTTACACCTCAAATCAATCACTTCAGTTTTATCAAATCCCTTATTGGAGACCACAAAAAAAGTGCCGCCAGAACACGTCTGGCAGCACCTCACCAATTTGCCTATTTGAATCTTTAAGTACCTAGACCTAGTACTTGTTATCGTTTAGAGCTTGACCATCTTACGACTCAACTGTCGGTCTCCGAGCAATCGCCGGTGGTAGCCAAACGCCGAAACTGTGTAGTATTGCTCAGTGTTGAGGGGTCATAGTTTAGTCCAGTAGCACCAGCAATATCATTCCAGTTGCCGCTCGTACCAGGACGCGATTGCCACTGGTAGCTCACACTGATATCAGAATCAGCCGCTGTGCCAGTGATTTGGTTCGGGTCAAAAGCGCCGCAGTTAGACTGATCGCCACTGATCGTACCAGGGTCAAAGCTTACACAATCCAGGCACTCAAAGTCCAAAGCTACCATACCAGCAATCACATAGGATTGTCCATTTTGGTTAGCAGATACCGGACAAGAGTTACTGCTTCCCGTTGGTGATTCCACCTCCACGGTAATCGTGGTAATATTGCCAGGTACATCATTCAGTACCAGCTGAGGTATAGCCAAGCAACAAGGACCATACGCCGCATCGGGTTGATACAACTGGTAGAAAGCACTAACGCTACCAGCGGTAGCAGTGATATTTAGGATACGACAGTCAGTAGTCACCTCGGAAACGGGAAGATCGAGAACGATATCACGAGAGGTGAAATCTTCCGGGATGGTCAGGTTGAAAGTATAGGTATCATGATAGCCACTACGACTAGTGAAAGTACCAGAAGAAGCATTCGAGTTGGCCACGTTGCGGAAAGCGTAAACTACGATCGACTGCAGGTTATTCTCATTGCTGTAATCGACATAGGTGATCTCTGAAGCGGATCCCAAGATGAGTCCGCGATAAATCTTCACATTGCTACTGGTGCCCGGTGGCGTGTAGCCTGTCATGTTGTAGAAGTTATTGCTATCGTCCTGGATCGTAACGGAGCTCCCAGGGTTGCCACCCTTATAAACGATCTCTACTGCGTATTGGAAGATGTTTGACGGGTTTGGGATGGAGATCACAGACGTCTCATCGCCATTGGTACCCGCACCATAAAAATCAACATCGACACCATCGTCACAGCTGTAAGACCAATCTGATGGTTCAGGTACGTCCGTACCGCTTACAATTTGGAAAGTGATACTCTGGGTATTACAAACACTGCCGGTACCATTACTTCCGCTGTAAATAATAGCTTCGATGGTATAAGTGCCAACACCCGCATTCCAGTTTGCACTGCCGCTAGGGTAATTGTAGGGCGAAGCATTTTCAGTTGCCGTACCTGTTTCAGTTCCACTTACATTGATAACCATACTACCTACCGTTCCGGTAGTAAGTACTTCTAGGCGGAAGTTGTTTGGCAACAAGTTTTCATTCAACACCAGTCCGTCAGTAATAGTGATGTCGTTACTGCCACCGGTATCTTCTAGTTGAAAGTCAATAATAGCCCCCGTATTATCATTAACGATAGTGAGGTTAAATGGTCCTGTTACACAGGTACCATTGTCGTTGCGTACCTCAACGGAGTACGTGCCAGCTTGCAAGTCATCAAAAGTATTACTTGACTGCCAAGCCTGACCGTCCAGGCGGTATTCATAGCTTCCGGTTCCGCCTTCTGCGGTTACTTCAATTGAACCTCCTGTTCCACAAATGGCGTTGGTGGTTGAAAAACTTGCACTAATTGCGCATTCTTCGGCGCAGGTACTCTGCAAGAAGGGCTGAATACCTGCCTGATCAGGGACATAGATAATTACTCGCTCATCGGCACCAGTCAAGTTACTAGCAGTCACCGCAGAGATAGCGGAATTACAGAGCGTGTTACAGGTGGAATACGTGCCGGTTACATACCAGATGGCACGGTTGATCTCTACCTGGCTATAACCATCATCTTCTCCATTACAAATGATCCAGTTCATGCGCTCTCCTTCAAGCGCCGTGTATCCTGCATTTTGAGCACCTACCACTCTCGTAAACGTAACCTCACCATAATCATAACCTTGGCCAGGAGTCGGCTCAGTAAGGTTAAAGTCAGCACAGTATACCCGAATAGAAGGTTCTACCGTACAGTCATCAGCCACGTAGGAGATACAACCGAGATAATCATCATCAGTAAAGATGTAAGTTTCGGGTGTCAGGTTAGCGCGATCAATTGTAATGGTCTGAGGGTCGCAGTTGGTATAGTCAAAAGTGCCAGTGCCGCAAGGAGAGCTTGAACCGCTACCGGCATTGTAGTTCTGAGTAATTTCTGTAGCGCTCAGATCTTTACTATACACGGCTACCAGGTGCAATTCACCCAACCAGCTGCGGTCATTGGTTAGCTCATTAGCTAGTGCAAATTGATAACTCGCCCAGTTGGAAAAGTTTCCTAGGCGAGTTCCGCTATATACTTCACTTCCGTTAACGTAGATTTTTTCTTGCCCAGCGCTATTGCGCACAAACACTACATGCTGTAGCGCACCCGCTACAACTTCACTTCCGCTGGAATAAACATCAGGTGCACCATTGTTGGAACCGCCATTATTCGTCCGCAAACGCATCGCGTAATCGGCGTTCTCCTGCCCAAGCGTGAAGTTCCGCTCTCCTGTATTGGCCGAAAGCGTAACGATTCGAGCGGGGCCATCCTGTGTGGTGTTAGCAGGTTCGACCCAAGCCTCGACGGTAAGTTCGTTGGTAGACTGTAAATTGCTGATGAGAGAGCTGGCGTTGCCAGAGCTCGCCAAAGTAGCGTTGCTATTGATGGACAGACCTCCACCACTAATCCAGCTTGTGTTACCTGGATTATTGATCGTAAGGTCTAAACTTCCAGCCTGGTCGTAAACAACTGAGCCACTACCTTCCTGAAAGGTATAAAGTGACTGTAGCTGGTCCGTTACCCGTTGCGCCACCAGGGATGGAATCAAAAACCCTAGATTTAAAAGCACGATACAGACAAGGGCTTTGGTAGACGAGTAGCTGTGACTCATTGTTCAAAGTGTTTGCGTGTTTGAGTGTTCATAGTGCACCAAAGTGCCAATACAAAAGCAGGCCTCAGTAAAGCCGATTTACTGAAACTCAAGCGCCAAATGGCGACTAAGAGCGTGTTGGGAAATTTTATAATGCCGAAAA